>JACSRR010000165.1 GCA_014879635.1 Ignavibacteriaceae bacterium
TTTGATTTTTATTCTTGATACGTCAAATCTTGATAGCTTGATATATCGCACTGCACAGCGAACCATTTTAACTTACTCGACAAAGTGGCAATTGCGTGAAGCGAGAACTTTGCACACAAAGCTTGAAGACAACTACCTCCAAGCCTTAGACCAAAAAGATTTTTACAATGCGGAATTGTGGCTTGAAGGGAATGTTTTACTGTCGATTTATCGAAAAGAGGATGGATTATTTCTGCGCTCAGTTGGCTTATTGCTAACTGACCCACCACCACTTATTGTTGGTGAAGAGGGCTATGTGGATCATCTGTCAATCAAGTCCATAAAATTACTAGGACATTGTTTTGATTATCAACCAGAAAATCCATCTATAAGCAATAAGCTGAAAAACACGTCCTCAGTAGCAATAAACAATCCTTCTGTACTATCTGAGGCGCTTTACAATGGTGGTATCTGCTATTTGTATGATGCGTTCCACGCAGATGATAAAGAAGCTCTGCAAGAATCCCTTGAGAAAGCAATGGAATCTTTTGACAAGGCTCAAAAGACAGAGGAAAACCGAACAGATGCAGCCCTTTTGGGTGCAATTGTTCAGTGCTACTTGTATCTCCTTGAGCTTGATGTTGAGTTGCCACAAATAACAAGATATGTGAAAGAAGCTAAACAATTGCTCTTTGACCGTTTGAGCATTTTCCCTGACGATTTATCTACTAATTATTCTCAAGTTGAATTTGAAATTGTCAGATTAGTTAGTTACTTTGAGCAATGGGTGGCTCATATTGCTGAATTTCCCAATCAAAACCTACAGCCTTCATTGCAGTTATTAGCAAAGACGTATGCAGCAATTCGTGAAACAGAATTTATTGCTGATTTGGCTTTTTCGGCTCTCGAAACTGGTGTAAAAGTTGTGATGTTGCCATATACGGCCAGCAGGTTCATAAAATCACGAGAATTAGTCAACAAATTACAGTCATTTATATCTGATGAGGGTTGGAAGGAAACGGCTACTGCGTTAGAAATTGAATTTTATACCCTTGTATACAATGAGCTTTCTGGGCAATCTTCCCCAAAAGAAGAAGCCGCTACCCGTTTAGAACAAATCCGAGTAGCGGCTGAAACGGAGAAACCGGAGCTTGCACAATCTATAAACAAATGGCGGGAGAGGGGTTTAGGAGAAGTAGAAACTTTAGAGAACGTGGTTTGGGATTTGCTTGATCAAGATGATATTGTCGATATTCAAACAATGCCCGTTCAAGAACTTACAAAAAGAATAAGAACTGCCGATATGAAAATAAAATCACTTTCGCTCAAAGATGCTGAGGGCAAAGTTGCAACGGTGATTTTACAGATTGCAGACGATATCGGTAGAATTAAACAAGGTGTTGTTGAAATTGAGAAACTCCCCTTTCAACATGATTTAGCTAATATGGCAGGTACTTCAAGAGAAACTATATCGCGTACACTTCATAATTTTGCAAAAAGAGGTCTTATCGAGTTAGAAGGAACTAAGTTAAGAATACCAAACTACGATAAATTCAGGGAAATGTTTGCCTGATTTATGCAATTAAAGGCAGATTTACATCTTCATACTTATTTCTCAGACGGCTATCTTTCACCTTCGGCTATTCTTTTAAAAGCAAAAGCTAAAGGTTTAAATATTATCAGTATAACTGACCATGATACCCTTGCAGGTTACTTGGAAGCCTCATCAATTGCAGATTCTCACCGGATTACTTTGATACCCGGTATTGAGCTAAGTTCTGATTTTAACGGTATCGAGGTACACATTCTCGGTTATTTTATTGATCATACTTCAGGTGCTCTCAACTCATATCTCGAAGATTTTGTTGCCGAAAGAAATATCAGGACTAACAAAATAATTCAAAAACTCAACGATAACGGTATCGATCTAACTCTTGACGAGGTTTTAGCCGAGGCTAAGTTTAGTCATGTTATAGGAAGACCTCATATTGCCAGAGCTTTGATTAGAAAAAAAGTTGCTTCAAACTTTAAAGATGTTTTTAATAAGTATTTGGGAAACCATTCAATTGCCTTCGAAAAAAAATTTTTTATTACACCCGCAAAAGCAGCCGAAATTATTAAAGATGCCGGCGGTATTTCGGTTTTAGCACATCCCGGTAATTACAAAAAGGAGTTGTTGGTTGAACTTTTAGAACACGGAATAAACGGAATTGAAGTTTTTCACCCATCCCATTCAATCTCTGATATTAATTTTCTCTTTAGAACAGCTAACGAAAAAGGATTATTGATAACCGGGGGATCTGATTATCATGGCGGTAATTCAAAAGATGAAGTCAATTTCGGCAAATATTATCTTCATCAAAACAATATTACCCCTATTTTAGAATACTATCCAAATTTTTCCCCTCATATTTGAACTGATTATTTACCGTACAATATTTAAATTACAATCTATAATTATTTTAAACCGGAAAAAGAATGAAAGAAATAAACGGAAATTTAGACGCTAAAAATCTACAGTTTGCAATTGTGTTAAGTAGGTTTAATGAATTTATAACTTCAAAATTATCAGACGGAGCATGCGACTGTTTGATTAGACACGGAGCATCTGAATCTAACATTACAATCGTTAGGGTACCGGGAGCATTTGAAATTCCGCTAATTGCTGAAAAAGTAGCAAGTTCAGGCAAATATGATGCCGTAATTTGTTTGGGAGCAGTAATCAGAGGGAGTACTCCTCATTTTGATTATGTTGCTTCTGAATCAGCTAAAGGTGTTGCAAATGTTGCTCTAAAAACCGGTAAACCGGTAATTTATGGTATTCTAACTACAGATAGTATTGAACAAGCTATTGAAAGAGCAGGTACTAAATCCGGAAATAAAGGGTGGGATGCTGCTCTCACTGCTATTGAAACAGCCAATTTGATTAAGGAAATCTAAAATTAAATATCTAGTTATTACTTTCTTATTTTTTTCGCTAAGTAATTCATTCGCACAAGAAATTACAGGCTGGAAAATTTACTCAGATAAAAAGAATGTCTCTTTCGGCTCTAAAACCGGCAATGTAATCTGGGCTTCAACTTCCGGCGGAGCATTTTCTTATGATCTCCTTTCAGGAGAATTTAGTAGTATTACTAAAGCCGAAGGATTGGGCGGAACCGCTCTTACTGTTAATGCAGCTGATTTTTACGGTAATATTTGGTTAGGTAGTATAGAAGGTGCTATTGATGTTGTTAATCCTGCCGACTATTCCATCAAAAAAATTAGAGATATCTTTAACTCAGGAAGAACACTTAAAAAAATAATGGGCATTTTCCCCTCTAAAGATACTGTTTTTGTTGCTACAGAGTTTGGGCTTTCTCTTTTAGATCCTCGTAGTTTGCAATTTTATGACACTTATTCAAAGTTCTCTACTCTACCTGCAAATACTGCGGTAACTTCTTTTTTAAGGTCAAACTTACTTTTTGTCGGTACTCCTTTCGGAGTTGCTGTTCAAAAACCGGGTTCAACCAATTTAAATGCGCCCGAGTCATGGGATTTGTTCACAACCTCAAACGGTTTAGCTTCAAATAACATCTCAAAAATTTCAAATATTAACGGCGAAATAATTGCAGCAACCGATAAAGGTTTTAGCAAGTTTAACGGATTAAATTGGAGTAGCTACCTCCCCTACTTTACCGGCTTAAAAATTGTCGATTTTCTACAACAAAATGAAAATCTTTACATCATTGTTGACCGGTCAACTCCGTCAGTTCAAAATTTTAACATCTATTTTTTGAACAATTTTGTTGTAACAGATTCAATAATGAATTTGCCGATTCTTAGGAATATTATTTCGGCAGATATAAATACGCTCTATATTTCTTCAAATTCAGGGATTCTCAAAGTAGTACCCGCCGGGGTTTCTGATGCTTTATTTCCTAACGGACCTCAGGCAAACCTATTCAGCGGAATTGCTACAACTCAATCGGGAAATCTTTGGGTTGGCAGTGGTACGGATGTTTCCGGTGCAGGATTTTACAAATTTGACGGTAGTAAGTGGACTAATTATAATACTTCTACCAATCCCGAACTTCCCTCCAACTCTTATTACAATGTCTATACAGATAATTCTGCGAATGTGTTTTTGGGAAATTACGGTAAAGGTTTTATAAAAATTTCGGCAAATAACTCGATTCAAGTTTTTAACTCTACAAACACTCCGCTCCGTGGAATTGCTTCTGACCAGAATTTTGTTGTAATCTCTTCGCTTAAAAAAGATTCAAAAGGCAATTTGTGGATTTTGAATTATGATGCCGGAGATAGATTTACTCTAAACACTCTAACAACTGACAGTACTTGGTATCAGTTTACAAATCCCGCAGCCCCTACAGTTACTGTTTACCCGAATATGGTTATCGATCAATTTGATACTAAATGGTTTTCTTCAAATTCAAGAAACGGTGTTTTCTATTTTAACGAAAATAATACGCTCGGGTCAACAAACGATGATAAAACCGGATTTCTCGGTGAACCGGATGGTCTAAACGGGCAGAGAGTGAATGCTCTTGTAATTGATAAAAGGGGTGATTTGTGGGTTGGTACAAATTTAGGTGTAAACATACTTTCCAACCTCTCATCTGTTCTATCAACCGGATCATCAACAAAACCAAGAGTTTCTTCGGTTTTCTCTATTCGTCAACAAAAAATAAATTCCATTTCGGTAGATGCTATTAACAGGAAATGGATAGGAACTGACCAAGGATTGTTTTTACTTTCGCCTGACGGAACCTCTCTGCTTGCTGCTTTCGATTCAAAAAATAGTCCGTTGTTATCTGATGAAGTAAAAATAGTTTATTGCGATGAGCCATCCGGAAAAGTTTTTATTGCCCAAACCGGCGGTTTAATTGAATTTCAGACTTTGGCACCCTCGCCTAATGCAGATTATTCTAATTTGGTTACTTTTCCATCCCCTTTTAGAATTTCAACCGGCAATGATGTAATGACTATTGACGGGCTAATCAAAGACTCCGAAATAATGATTATTAACATCTCGGGGAAAGTAATCCGTAAATTTATTACTCCGGGCGGAAGAATTGCTACTTGGGACGGTAGAGATGATTCCGGTGAATATGCCTCAAGCGGAGTTTATATCCTCATTGCTCACGATAAAGACGGTAATACGATTGCTACATCTAAATTTGTTGTTATACGGGGTAACTAAATTACCCCATATAATAATAAATAATTAGAAAAACTACAGGGATAGCAACACCCGCTAACGACATCCAAATTGCCCTTTTTGTAAGTGGCATTTTTTTATCTCTGATCATAAATAAGCCTGAAATTGCCAGAAATATTAATCCTGCGGCAAATAAATCAGCTACAAATGTCCAAACACCTTTAGCGTCATTTAAGTGTAGAAAATTAAATTGCCTAAAGACTTGCCTTGTTCTAACAGACTCAATGTTCACTTCACCTGTTGAAAGGTCAATATCAACCGTACTGCCGTCATAAAACAGCTTGAACATATCAATATCAGGTCTAAAAGAGCTTCTAAATTCAAGGTCAATATTTACCTTCTGTTTTAAATATTCGGTTAAATTTTCAGATTCCCAAAGTGAATCAGGAACAGCACCAATATTCATGGTTTGCTTTTCAACAATATTATTTGGATTCCAATCATTCACATGGTTTACTGCTATACCCGAAATTGCATAAATGATTACCAAACCGGCAGATATATAACCAATATCACGGTGAAGTATCCTTATCCACTTTCTCACTTTTGCCATATTAATCCTTATTTAATATATAAAAAAGCCCCTGACATCAGGGGCATTAAATATTTTTGTCAAGAAGGGCAATTGTTACTTAAGAACAACTCCCACACCTCTGATTTGGTACAAGGTTCTTGGACCTGTTACCTTTGAGGCATCAAATTTTTTACCTTGCTCTTCGGCAATATGCTTTTCGAATTCAATAACTTCTTCTTTCGACATATTTATTTCATAAAGTTCGCCTTCAACCATTGCAGTTGTACCGGCAGAATTTGCAGGAAAAATGATTTCACCGTCTTTAACTTTTACTCTGAGTTTTTCATAAGGTTTTTCACCTGCTAATTCAACCCAGCAACCTCTTTTCTGACAAACTTCAATAATTGTACCCTCTACCAATAATTTTTTACCGACAAAAGATTTTGGATTGGCTAAAATAGTTGAAACGCTTGTTTTCTCTTTAAGTGTAATTTCTTTTCCGAGTTTCTTGGGGTCACCTGCATAAGAAGTTGCCACACCAAAAAGAAATATTAAGAGGAATAATAAATTTTTCATTAATAATTAACTCCTGATTTTTGAATATGAAAGTAAATAAATTTTATCGAATTTATCAATACTATTACAAAATTTAAGATAATAAGTTCCTGATTTAAAAGCTAAAACTTTGCAAAATTAAGATTAATACTTCTTGAGAACTATCATTTCTTAACAGAATTTAGCAAGAATTCAAATCCTGTAATAACTGCCAATTCACATTGTGCACTCTCTTTTTTACTTAGTTCAATTAATTGCTCGATTACTTTAATTTTTTGTGACGATACTTTCTCCCCTTTTTCAATCATTATAGTTAATTCAAGACCATTTTCTGCGAGTCTTTTTAAATTTAGAGAATGAGTTCTTCCATCTCGAATAACGGGTCTATTTTCTGAGATTTGCAAAAATAATGCGTGGTTATCTCTCCATAAGTTCAAATAGTTATTAATTAACGGAATCAACTCTTTGTTTTTTGAATTATTGTAATCTTCGCACAAAAAATTAAATCCTCGTGCAAATTCGGGGTCAGCTGTTGCTATATCAACAATTCGCGTATAAGGAGAAAATGAAGTTAGTTTAGGACCTGTTCTGTGTCTAGCATATTCCTTTAAAGGCTGAACAACATCTACCAAAACTTTCAGAGTAGAAACCTCGTGAGAGCTCATCAATCTTCTTAGCATCATATCGTAATTTTTTATATGTTTTACACCGGATTCTTCTAAAAGAAGAGAAATTTTACCGAGTCTTTCATACATATTTCTTACATCCGAAATAGATTGAGGAGACCATAATCTTTCGGCTATTGCAGCAGTTCTTGGCCAAATTCTGGAATCAACATTTTCATTAGTTACTAATTCAGCCCACATAGTGGCTTCCCCGCCTAAAACCCTTTTTTTCTCCTCTTTAGTTAAGTCATTTCCCTCAGGCAAGGGATCATTTTTATAGTGAAAAACAGTTGATTGATTCAAATCTATATAATATCCGTTTGAAAGAATTGCCTTATATCCCTCTCTAACTGCTTTCATTAAGGCTTTTATTCCTCTCCATGAGTGAATAACACTATTTTTGGGCATATTATCATGTAGAATTTCATCCCAACCGACTAATGTTTTACCATATTTTTGAAGTATATTTAATACCCTTCCGTTGAAATATGCCTGTAATTCGTGATAGTCTGAAATACCGTTAGCTTTCATATATTCATTAATTTCGGGGTTATTTTTCCATTCGGTATCTTTTACTTCATCACCACCAATATGAAAATAGGCATCCGGGAAGAGTGGAGTAAGCTCACCAAACAATTTGTCCAAAAATTCATAAGTCTTTGTATTAGTTGGGTTTAGGGTTGGTGTTTTAATTCCCCAAGTTCTATCAATTTTATATGGACCGGGTCCGCTTCCTAATTCCGGATAGGCAGTCAATAATGCCGAACTATGCCCCGGTATATCAATTTCTGGAACTACTCTTATTCCTCTATCTCCGGCATAATTCACTATATACTTAATTTCCTCTTGTGTAAAATATAAACCATCTGAACCAAGTTCTTGAAGTTTTGGAAAAATTTTGCTTTCAATTCGCCATCCTTGGTCTTCAGATAAGTGAAGGTGTAAAACATTTAACTTTACCATAGCCATAGCGTCAATATTTCTCAAAATCATTTCTAGAGGCATAAAATGACGACAAACATCTATCATTAATCCACGCCATGTAAATCTAGGCTCATCTTCAATATCTACAACCGGAAATTTGTTACCAGATGCATCACTCACAATTAATTGAAAAAGTGTTTCTAAACCTCTGAACGCTCCCAAATCTGTTTCAGATTCAATTGTAATTGAATTATTTGTAATGATTAGTCTGTAACTCTCATCCTCATAATCTTTTAAAAATCCCTCTCTTTTTACCGCAATTTTTAGGGCAGGATTTTCAACCTTATTTTTAGCAGAAACATAATCTTGTTTGAAAAACATTCCGGTTTTACCCGAAATTCTCCTCAATATTCTGGAAGAATATTTCTCAAGCCGGTTATTACTGAAGTTTGAAATCTCAATTGTAAAACTTGTGTCAATTATATAAAAACCGTTACCGGCTGTTATTTTAGCCGGGTAAGGCATCAAGTTAAAACTGTTATTTTCTGGATTTTGTCCAAATATTAATGATGAAAAAATACTTGTTAAAACTAAATACTTAAACACTTTAAATCTCCTTTTTAGTCATTTTCGTTTGGTTCCGGTAAATTTCTTAGTCTTTTAAACCATAAGAAATACATGAGGATTGAAGAAATAGCTAATATTGAACCTGTTATTATTAGTGAACTCAAATTTTGAATAATTAAAAACATTAAAAATAAAAATAAACTTAACTGCCAGATTACAGCAACAGGCGTAGTAATTAAATCTAACTTATTTTCTTGATTAATTTTTAGGATTAAACCGGAATCGATAGATTTTCTTACCGGATTCCAAAAACCGAAAGGTCTTGTTCTTAGATAAAACTCTTGCAAAACAGACTCAGAAACAGGATTTGTTAATAATGTTACAATGAGCAACCCTGTTAACGAAGAAAGAGAAATAATTATGAATGAATAATATTCCGGTATGTCGTGAAAAAAGATTCCTTGAATTAGAGCAGCAACCATACCGGCAAAAATTCCGGCAGAAAATCCGTAACCGTTTAGTCTCCACCAGTACCACCTTACAAGCAACGGAATAATCAATCCGGAGCCTAAACTCATTGTAAGCCAGCCCCAAATATGATTAATACTTTGGATATATAAAGTCAGTATGAGCCCTAAAACTACAATGATTACTGAAGATAGCCGGCTTTGAAATACTAACTCCTTTTCTGTGGCACCGGGCTTTATAAACGCTTGAAAAATATCTTTAACCCAATATGATGCGCCGGAATTTATAATTGAATCAAATGTTGACATTCCGGCTGCTATTAATCCGGCTATAACCAATCCTTTCAACCCGGTTGGAATTGCATAAGCTAAAACTGCAGGTAGTGCCCTTTCAGGGTCAGTTAAATTAACAGCACCCGAATTTGTAATAGAAATTGCTATAATAGCAATAGCGGCTATAAATGGCCATCTGAAACCCAATAAAAAAGTCCAAAATAGTGAAAGTTTACCGACTTCTTTTTCATTTTTAGCAGCCATAAATCTTTGAATCATATAACCTCCTGTGCCGCTACTCCCCTCTATAATTGTTTTGAACATATAGAAAATAATAGCTACTCCCAGAAAATTATAAATTCTAAATGTTGATTCTTGTGGGATATTCAGCTCCCAAGGTGGTATTAGTGAACTCCAAGATTCAATTGTATTTTGTAGTAAAACTGTTCCCCCGGTAACAGAAGGAGTAACCACAGTAAAAACAGCCGGTAAACTGTATTCGGTTAATGCAATAAAACAAACACCGCCAATGGAAATAAAAATTAAAACCCCTTGGAAAACATCAGTCCAAACAACACCGTAAATACCGCTTGCAACTGTGTAGATCATTGCAAAAACAACCATCAAAAAAGAGGCTAAAAACTCCGGTGAGAAACCCCAAATAGAAGGAAGATTTAGAAACTCGCCTACAAATTTACCTGCGCCGGTTGCAAAATACCCGGCAATTGCAACAGTGCTTAACAAAACAGCAATAGCCGAAATCATCCTTGCCATTCTACCTTGAATACCGCTTCCGAAACGAAATTCCATCCATTCAGAAAGAGTCATAACCTTTGCTCTTCTATTCCATTTACCCATAAAAATCATCAAAAATGCCATTATAAGCACTATTCCGCCTCTGAGCTCAACAAAGAATCCCGATACACCGAGTACATAGATTAAAGCAACATTTATCATTGTGCCGCTTATATCTAAATTAGACGCCATTCCGGAAGCACCAAGCATCCACCAGCTTAATTTTCGATTACCCAAAAAATATCCGTCAATTCCTTCCGATGCTTTATTTTTAAAATAGAGCCCGGCAAACATCATAAGTGAGATGTAAATAATTATTATAGAATAATCAATCAGTTCCATAGTTGTATTTTATTGTATTGATTAATGAGTGATTGAATAATTTGCATATCAGTCCGTTTTTTCACGAAGGTAGGCTATATAGTCGCTAACCGGGACCGGTATATCTTCTTGTTTAAGTGCAATAGAAATCTGACCTCTGTGATAGGTTGAATGATTAATAATATGGTGTAGTATTCCCGCAACAGTATTGATGAACTTTTCCCCCTTAGTATTACGGTAGTGAATTATTTTACTGTTATCGTTGTTTACTAATATAGATAAAGTGTTTTCGTAATTTTCAAGATTTTTGGATGAAAGAGTGAGAGTGTCATGAATGGTAAAAGGGGAAACTTTAATTTCTTCGTTTTTTATCCTGTTTATCCATATTATATGTGCATTTAATATGTGAGACATCAGGTTAAAGGCATATCTCTTATTCAGTGCCGGAATAAACCGGGTATGTAAAACCAGGGTGTAAACAATAACTGTGATGAGGGCCCATGTTTCTTTAGGATCCCATCCCCAGTATCTACCCCAGGATTCATTGGCCCAAACCGCTCCCAGAAATGTACCAATGGTAAGCAAATACAATCCAATGATCAATGTCATATGGTTGACAACCGAAAGCTCATCAATGGTGATGTTGATATAATCCCGGTTTTTAGGATTCTTCATTAACATTAAAATCAGGTTAAGGAAACCAAGCAGGGCGCCCAGGCCTAAAAATCCATAGCTGGCAGTAATCACAGAAACATGGATGGTGAGCCAGTATGACTTAAGCACGGGTACCAGGTTTGAGATTTGAGGATCCATCCAGCTCAGGTGGGCAACCATAAGCGTGATAGATGCCAGAAGTGCGGTTGCTGCCAGAACAATCGGAGAACGTTTCATAAAAATAAAACCTGCCAG
>JACSRR010000017.1 GCA_014879635.1 Ignavibacteriaceae bacterium
AAAAGAGAAAGAAAAAATAAAGAAGATCTTAGAGTCAAAGCTCAAAATTCAAGCTAAAACTTTAAACTTGGTAAATGACCCGATAATTGTTACCGATTCTAATAGCTCAATTACTTTTTGGAATAAACCCTCCGCAGAACTTTATGGTTGGTCAAGTAATGAAGTAATTGGGTTAAATTTTGATGAAGTTTTAGACTCTGACTACACAAGCATGTCTTCCGCAAATCTTACAAAAACTATCTTAAAAGAAGGAAGTTGCAGGTATGAAGTTATTCATAGAAAAAAAGACCTGTCAAAAATTTATGTGATGGCTAATACTATAGCAGATTTTGACAAAGATGGTAAATTCACCGGATTTGTATCGGTGTTTAGAGATATTACAAAAGAAAAACTTATTCAAGCCGAACTTGAAAACAGAAGTGCATACCTCCAGAAAATTTTTGATCTTATTCCTATCATGCTTACCAGATTTGACCCTAAAACTAATGTTATATACATCAATAAAGAGTTTGAAAGAAAAATTGGTTGGAGCAGAGAAGAATTAAAAGATATTAATCTAATGGAAAATTGTTACCCTGACCCCGCGTACAGAAATGAAGTCGCTGAATTTATGCTGCATGCTGACGGTACCTGGAAAGAATTCAAAGTTTTTTCACGGTATGGCGACATAGTTACTTCTATTTGGGCTAACATCAGACTTCTTGATGGTTCTACAGTTGGTGTAGGAATTGATATTAATGAAAAGCAACTCATTGAAGAAGCAGTTATAGAGGCTAAAAATAGAGCTGAAGAAATGAACAAACTAAAATCTTCATTTCTCGCAAACATGAGCCATGAAATCAGAACACCAATGATAGGAATACTCGGTTATTCAGAAATATTAAGTGAAACAATTGAAGATCCTGATACTGCAAGTATGGCTGTTTCAATAAACAAAAGTGCTAACAGGCTTTTAGAAACATTAAATATGATTCTTGATCTGTCAAAATTAGAAGCAGAACAAATTGAAGTAAGAATTTACAACATTGATTTGATTAATATTGTAAAAGATATTTGGAAACTGTTTAACCCTATTGCAGTTAAGAAAAAAATCTCTTTCACAACAGACTTTAAATTAGACTCACTTGTTATTCAATCGGATGAGAGAGTAATTAATCAAATCTTAAATAATTTAGTTAATAATGCTATAAAATTTACTGTTGAAGGTGAAATTGTTCTATCCGTCTCTAAAAAAGTTGATGAATCCGGAAATGAAGCCGCAGTTATTGAGTGCAGAGACACCGGAATAGGTATTAACGAAGATAAAATACCGGTTATTTGGGAAGAGTTCAGACAAGCAAGTGAAGGTTTAAGCCGAAATTTTGAGGGAACAGGCTTAGGGTTAACTTTAACCAAAAAATTTGTTGAGAAAATTAACGGTAAGATTTCTGTAATAAGTAAGTTAGGAGAAGGTTCAACTTTTAAAGTTGAACTCCCCATGAAATCTGAAAAGTCAGGGCTAAGTGAAGATGTTCTACAACAAATTTCGGAGAATATGGAACAAATACCATCAAAAGAAGAAATGGTATTTAGTAAAATTCTTTATGTTGAAGATGATAAAGTTGCCTACGATGTTGTAAATCGCTTTCTCAGCGATGAGTTTTTAGTTGATCTTGCAAATGACTCTTTTGAGGCTATCGAGAAACTAAAAACAAAAAAATATGACTTAATTTTAATGGATATTAACCTGAAAAAAGGGCTTGACGGAATTCAACTAACAAAATTAATTAGAAACGAACTTAAGTTAACTAAATTACCTATTGTTGCAATTACAGCTTATGCCATGAAAACCGATAAGGATATGTTTATTGCTGCCGG
>JACSRR010000134.1 GCA_014879635.1 Ignavibacteriaceae bacterium
AAGCCGTAATAACTCCTTAAGGTAAGTTAAGTATTATTTGTTATATAAACAAAAAATTTTTACAATTTATATATTTATTTTTCATTTTTACAGAGACATTAATACTAATCAACTATGCCAACAGTGAATAGATTTTAATGAGAATAGAGAAGAGGGGGTAATTAAGTGTATTGTGGGTTAAAGCAGTTGACAGATCTCCCCGGTAGGGATCGTCGGGGTAGAAAACAAGCACTAAACCCGACCGGGTGGTGACTAAGCTCAAAGCACTCCTTTCTTTTTGCGGTTAAAACTTTTAATTTCACCCACTAATTAGGCTAAAAAGTAAAATTTAGCGAGTAGTTTTACCTTTTTCGATTGTAAAAACCGAGTATAACGCCAAGCATTACAGACCATAAAGCAGCTAATCCAATGCGTAAATCAGGTGGTAGCATAAAAGTAACCGTATGAGCAGGTATCCAAAACCAGAGGAGTGAGTAGAAACCTTTATCTAAATTCTTCCAATTATTTTCCCGTTCAACTAAATTATCTAAAAGCCTGTGCATTATTACAAGAAATGGACCAAATTGTAGATTCATTGCAACAGAAATTGAAAAGGCTTTCCAAAAGCCGGTGAGTTCAGGCAGTAGGTTGTGTTCTGAAAGGGCAGAAACAAAGCCGGTGAAACCGGTAAAGGCATATTTAATAAAAATAGCCAATACCGCCCATTCAGCCATTTTAAACAGTAGAACCGGCGGTTTGTAGGGCAGAGTTACTTTTTTTTGAATGATCCACCGGGCAATTAAATCACCGAGCGTTCCGAGAATTGCAAATTGAATTACGGCACTCAGTAACGGATGAGCAATTACCCAATCCACATAAAAATCCATCTGTTTACTCCCTTATAAAATTAGAGAATATACTTGCTTAAATCTCTGTTAGTAACAATTTTTTCAAGCTTTAATCTAACGGCTTCACCGTCAATTTTGATCTCTTTTTTAGGCATTTTATCCGGAACATCAAACAACAAATCTTCTAAGAGTGTGGTCAGAATAGTGTGTAATCTTCTTGCCCCTATATTTTCGACTTGTTCGTTAGCAAGAGCCGCAATTCTGGCAACTTCTTTGATAGAATCGTCTGTAAATTCAAGTTTTACCCCTTCGGTTTCAATCAATGCGGCGTACTGTTTTAAAAGGGCATTTTGCGGAATAGTTAAAATCTTTATAAAATCTTCTTCCGAAAGGCTTTTTAACTCTACTCTGATTGGAAAACGCCCCTGTAATTCAGGAATTAAATCAGAAGGTTTTGAAACATGAAATGCACCCGAAGCAATAAACAGAACATGATCAGTTTTAACAGGTCCGTATTTAGTATTAACCGTTGAGCCTTCAACAATAGGTAGCAAATCTCTTTGAACACCCTCGCGTGAAACATCAGGACCTTGACCCTTTCCTCCGCCGGCAATTTTGTCAATTTCGTCTATAAAAACAATTCCCGAATTTTCAGCTCTGCTAATTGCTTCACGGTAAACAGAATCGATATCAATCAGCTTCTGAGCTTCTTCTTCAATCATAATTTCACGAGCTTCGGCAACAGTAGTTTTTCTCTTCTTTCTCTTCTTTGGCATCATGTTTGACATTATTTCTTGCAGATTGATACCAAGGTCATCAACACCCAAAGGTCCTAGTATTTGCATATTAGAGCCACCTGATTGAGCATCAAATTCAATCAATTTATCGTCTAATTCTCCGTTTTTAATTTTTTCTCTCATCCACTCGCGAGTTTTTTGATTTTGAAGAGCTTCATGATTCTGTTCTTCCGATTCAGGGTTTGCTGTAGTTTTAACCGGTGGAATCATAATGTCGAGAATTCTTTCGTCAACTAAAGCAATAGCTTTTTCTCTGACTTCTAAAGTCTTCTCAATTTTAACCATACTTACCGAAATTTCAATTAAATCTCTTACAATAGACTCAACATCTCTTCCTACATAACCAACTTCGGTAAATTTGGAAGCCTCAACTTTCACAAATGGGGCGTTCGAGAGTTTTGCAAGCCTGCGTGCAATTTCGGTTTTTCCTACACCGGTAGGACCAATTAGAATTATGTTATTAGGCATAATTTCGTCTTTAAGTTTTCCCTCAACTTGTTGACGGCGCCATCTATTTCTGAGGGCAATAGCAACGGCTCTTTTTGCGTCATCTTGCCCGATAATAAATTTATTTAATTCAGTAACTATTTGTAAGGGGGTAAGCTCTTTAGAAGGTATCATAATTTCCTTAGTTTAATTATTTTCAATTGTATCAACATTAATATTATTATTAGTGTAGATACAAATTTCGGAAGCAGTGTTCAAACTTTCACGAACTAATTCGGCTGCCGAAAGATTAGAATATTTTTTTAACATTTTAGCGGCGGCAAGTGCATACATGCCCCCTGAACCGATAGCAACAATTTTATCACCCGGTTCTATAACATCTCCGTTACCTGAAATAATGAGAGCTACATCTTTAGAAACTACAGCAAGCAGAGCTTCTAATCTTCTCAAATATTTATCGGAACGCCACTCTTTGGCAAGCTCAACTGCTGCTCTTGAAACATTGCCTCTGTATTGTTCTAATTTATCTTCAAATCTTTCCATCAAGGTGAAAGCGTCGGCAGTTGCACCTGCAAAACCGCATAGTACTTTACCGTTGCTAATTTTTCTAATTTTCATTGCATTGTGTTTCATTACGGTATTGCCCAAAGTTACTTGACCGTCACCGCCTAAAGCAGCCTCGCCGTTATGAATTACGCCCACAATTGTGGTTGATCTTATTCTTTCTTTCAAATTAATTCCTTGTTAAAATTAGATAAACAAATTTAACTAATAATTAGTTACTGAAGTGTGAGAAATACATGAACATTATTTTTATGGTTATTTTTGAGATTCAATAAGGGATGGGATGAGATTAAAAAAATCCGTGTCTGAGTTTTTTTCACCTCAGACACGGAAAAAATATTATCTGTTAAATAGATTTGTTCCGAGTTGAATACCGATATGTACGGTAACCAAATCAGTTTGTGATTTCCTAGTATTATAAACAACATTTCCGTTCACAATTTGAACATCGCCTTCGCTTAAATACTCGGCAGCGGTACCTTTTAAGTAACGAACTTTAAGGTCGAGAAACAATTCATTTTCAGCACTCAATAAAAACATCATACCTGCACCTGCACCATAAGTAAAAGCCCAATCGCTAATGTTTGTATCGGTTATTTTTTCATCGCCCGAAAATCTTTCGGTTAGCGTAGTTTGAGTGTATAAATAGTTTACACCGCCAAGAATATCTACATAAGGTCTGAATGGACCGGTTGGTACTAATAGACGAAGGAAAACTTGCCCTCCGATAATATTATTAGATCTGTTAACATCAACTGTTAAATCCGGGATAGTAGTGCTTAGAGGAACTCTTCTTGTTTCGTTTCCGTAATTAACAAAACTGACATTTAATCCAAAAGCATAAGGTGCAAGCGGAATAGGAGAAAAAGAGATTTCGCCTGAGCCGCCAAATCCTATTCTATCTACATTATTTTTGAATTCGCCTTGAGGAAAAGCGAGGGTTAAATTAACGCCTAATTGAGCCGATAAAGAGCCTGTAAACAACAACATTGTACCGAACATCAAAATTAATTTTTTCATATTTTGGTTAGTTTCCTTTTTAATTAAAATTCTAACAAGAATTTACTTAAATTTTGCAAATTAATAAAAATATATGGGCGAAGTAGTTTATTACACAATTATACGATTAGCGGTTTTAATACCGCTGATTTGGTTTACAAAACCCCTCTTGGATGAAAGATGGTGGTTTGTAATATCTATTTTTTTGATTCACGCAATTATAATTTATCCCGCATATAGAGGTTACAAGAAATTTGTTGAACGGTCAAAAAAAGAAATAGAAGGAACTTTATGTTCTATTTGTAAACACTATGAACCTACTGCTATGTTATGTAAAATTCACGATAAACACCCATCCGCACAATTTATTCCCTGCGACGGTCATGATTGGGAGGTTGACCTTTCCGAAAAAAATCCATAATTCCGCTAATCAATACTTATACCCCGTACCGGTATTTTGTAAATTTCATTAGGTTTTTGCACCCCTTAGTTTGAGCCTGCCAAAAATTTTGAGATAAATTTATAAATTATTTTTTTGGAGAATAGAAAAAGCAGTTGAAAGTTAGCCCAATCCTGACTCTTACGGGATTGTTGGGAACGCTGAAATTTGAAAGTAAATAGGAAGCCTTACAAGGATCTGGAGGGAAATTGTTAAGGGTTAAAAACTACCAAGGCTATGGCAATTAATCCAAATTTAATTTTTGTAAACGAGGATTCTAAAATACCGGAATCAATAAAATACTTATTATAGTTACCAGCAATAGTTCACTTAATGAAACTGCGGATGCACAATATTTAATGAATGACAGTAAAACAGAATTAATTGTCTGACAAATAAAAATGGTGAGGTTAAAGATTGTCCGTCAAAGTCAAGTTAAAGATAGTTGTTGATTTGTGAATTGAAATTTTATTAGATCCTTTGCCGTTATTGACATTACACAAAACTTTTCTATATTTATAAGATAAAATTCAATGAGTACCAAATGAAGATTTATAATTTCAGAATTGAAAACTTTAAGTCAATAAAAAACTTAAATATTCATTTTGATCCATTACTGAATGTTCTTACAGGTGTTAACAATAGCGGAAAAACAACTGTTTTGGAAGCGATTGCACTGTGGTCAGAATGTTTCGAAAAACTAATAAGCAGGTCTAAAAAAGAAGTGAGAGGAAAATATTCTGCCGGTGATTATTTTTTTGGCTCCGTTAAAAGTTATTTTGATTATTCTTCCATTTTTTGTCTTAATTCCCCTAACCCGGATGATATTTTTTATGAGCGGATAAAAAAGCCCGGCATTAGTTTATCGGCAACCCTTAAAGATACACAAAATAAATCAATAAAGATTTCATTTAAAATTAAGGATACGGGATCTAAATATTTAATTGAAATGACAGAAAAAAATTTTGATTATAATTTATTCAATCAACTACTTTTAAACCTGCCTAATGCAATTGAAACTTATTTTTCATCGCCCATTGCGTTTATCGAAAAGGTTGAACAATTTGCTACCGATCCTCAAGTTAGAGATTTAACAAAAAGAAGAAAATCGGCGTCGGTAATTAGAAATAGAATTTATAAGCTTTATCAAACTCCGGTATTTTCTGATTTTCAGAGAGACCTTTCATACATATTGTATAATAATCAAGCCTCTAAAATTACTATTAATAATAAAAGCGACATCCAAAAAGATCAGAGAGTTTTGATTACCTATACCGAGGGTTCTGAATCAGTTGAAAAAGATATTTCTCTCCTAGGAAGCGGAACTATTCAATGTATGGAAATACTCCTTAATTTTTACCGCCAAACCACCGAACAAAAAGATTTGAACCTGATTCTTTTAGACGAGCCGGATAGTCATATTCACAGAGATATTCAAAGAAGATTAATTGAAGTTTTATTAAGGTTTTCAAAATCAAACCAACTTTTTATTACAACACATAATGAATCTCTGATAAAAAATACTCCGTTAAAAAACCTTTTTCACCTTGATAACAATTTAAATGGTGAGATTTACCCTGTTTATAAACCGGAATTATCTATTCCTGACGAGAGACATTACAAAGGGTTAGTTCCTTCTCCGATAACTCCCATAATTAAATCTCTTGGTTATGAAACCGGATTGGATATTATTAACGCCGTTGAATCAGATAAAGTTGTGTTTGTTGAAGGCGAAGATGACGCAAGAGTTTATTACAAACTCTTGCAAGAATTTCCCCAAAATCATAACAGGAAGATCTCTTTTTGGGTTTTAGGGGGTATAGGTAAGATTTTTGATTCAATTCATAATTACAAACAGGTTTTTTCGTCAATCAAAAATGATAAGTCCATCTGGGATAAAAGTATTTTAATTTTCGATAACGATGATTTGATTGAAAAGCATAAGGAAGAAATTTTAAGGATTTTTAGCGATAAGTTAAAAGTTCCTGTAATAATCCCTGACTTTTATACACTAGAATCCGTTTTACTGTCTGATTTTAATATTTTAGCTCGCTTAATATTTAGATTTTTGCTTAAAGAAGATAGTAATCTAAATATTAGCGAAAATGACATTTATATTTGCTTAAAGGATAATTTAAACGGATTAGAAAAAAGATTACGGGAACAATATGATAGAACCTCGGTAGATAATTCTACAAAAAGGTATTGTTCGCTTTATGCCGCTAAACTTGAAAAAAACTTTTCTTACAAATCAAAGTATAGAGATGAATTAGTAGTTAGTAGCTTGAGGGAACAAGAGTATAAAAGCTTGCTTCAAACAAAGAAATATTATAAGTTAGCAAAAAAGGAGGATATTCAATACTACATAAATTCTGTGTTAGCAAATTTTGGATTCACTTTTGATCTTGAAAATGATTTTTATAAATTGATAGCTTTAACAGATAAGTCAACCTGGTTCCCTGAATGGGATTTTCTTAGGGATGTTTAGCTTTTGAGGATGAAAAGGTATTTACCTTATCTTAATCATCAAGTTTGTGTTGTGTTCTAAATAATCAGGTAGTGAGATGCAGTAAATACTCAACTGCTTGCAAATTGCGTAATCTTTTTAATGCCTTTAAATCATTACACCGTTCTTTTTCCCATTTTCAACCACAGTTAGGTTTTAGTCATTTTAATTGTACATCCAAAAATAAGTTTACTTGCTCGTATTTTACTAAAAGAAAACATTTAACTTCGGAAAAGGAATAGAACATATTCATAAAAACAAGTCATGAGAGAATGATTTGATGATAGATATTTAAAAATGATATCATAACTAAGAAATCTTCACCATTCCTTTCTGCCTCTAAGTTCATAAATTGTTTTAAGTGTGAGGAAATAAATATTTTCGCCCATTTAAGGTCTTAAACATAAATACAACCGCCTTCGGGGTCGAATATAACAGCAAGGTTGTATTTCTACAAACTTATAACACCTTTGCTGCATCAAAATTTTAATTTGA
Organism: Ignavibacteriaceae bacterium; assembly: GCA_014879635.1. Taxonomy (GTDB): domain Bacteria; phylum Bacteroidota; class Ignavibacteria; order Ignavibacteriales; family Ignavibacteriaceae; genus BA9. Next base: position 7,075 of record JACSRR010000134.1, read on the forward strand.
CTTATTTTAATTTGATATAATTACCCGGAAAACAACAATTCACAACACACAAAACAATCACAAAGTACGCTATTAAAATTCAAAAATATCCTCCAAAATCCTTATGTTTGGTCAACCGGGTTAAATTGAAGGTTTAATAATCATTAAATTCATACTATTGTTTAACTGTTTAGAAATAAAAAACACCGGGGGGATCCGGTGTTTTTTATAAATACTATTTATATAAGAATATTGAAAAACTTAACCGTAAACTTTTACTAATTCTCTTTGTTCACTAAAGTTAATATTTTAAAACTATCAACTGCGATTTGGTTCAATTACATCAAACCCGGTATAGGGTCTTAGCGCCTCAGGAATTACAATTGAGCCATCTGGTTGTTGATTGTTTTCGAGTAGTGAAACCATTAAGCGGCTTGTTGCTAATCCGCTACCGTTAAGAGTATGCACAAACTCCCCTTTTTTACCACCCGCTTTGTATTTTATGTTAGCTCTTCGCGCCTGAAAACTTTCGAAGTTTGAACATGAAGATGCTTCAAGCCACTTATGTTCTGCGGGTGACCATGTTTCAATATCGTAACATTTTGCTGCCGAAAAACTTAAATCTCCCGTGCAAAGCAATAAAATTCTATAAGGAACATTAAGTGCTTTAAGAATTGCTTCGGCATTTGCAACTAATGATTCTAATTCATCGTAAGAATTTTCGGGTTTTACAAATTTTACCATCTCTACTTTATTAAATTGGTGAACCCTCAAAAATCCTTTTGAATCTCTTCCGTAACTTCCCGCTTCACGCCTGAAGCAAGGGGAATAGCCGACAAATTTAACAGGTAATGTTTCTTCTTCAAGTGTTTCGTTTCTGTAAATATTTGTAATAGGAACTTCGGCTGTAGGAATAAGATAAAGCCCGTCTCTTTCAATAAAGTACATATCGTCAGCCATTTTAGGGAGCTGCCCTGTTCCGCGCATTGAGTCTTTATTCACAATAAAAGGCGTCATTACTTCGGTATAACCGTGATTACGAATATGAAAATCGAGCATAAACGAAATTAACGCTCTTTCAAGTGTTGCACCCCTGCCGGTATAAAGAGGAAAACCGCTTCCGGTAATTTTTGTACCCCTGTCAAAATCGAGAATCTTATTGTTTTTGCCCAATTGAATATGGTCGAGAACTTCTTTTTTTGTCTCAATATTTAACCCTTCGGGAATCCACCTTCTCACTTCAAGGTTATCTTCGGCTGATTTACCCACCGGTACGCTCTCATGTGGAAGGTTTGGCGTAAAGAGGAGAATTTTTTCGAACTCTTCTTCTATAACCCGCAATTCATCATCATTTTTCTTGATTTTTTCGCCAAGTTGTCTCATCTCTTCGAAAAGAGGTTGAGTATCTGTACCGGCTTTCTTTAATTTTGGGATTTCTTCGCTTACTTTGTTCTTTTGATTTTTGAGTTCATCGCCTAAAGTTATAAGCTCGCGGCGTTTTTTATCAAGTTCAAGCAATTCATCGATTCTGTGATTATCGTTTTTATTTGTCAAACCTGTTTTAACAAGTCCGGGATTCTCTCTAATTAGTTTAATATCAAGCATTTTAAGGTTTCACTACTAGGTTTAAAATTTTGTTTTTTACGAATATTTGTTTGATTATTTCTTTCTCTTCTAAGAATTTTGAAATTCTTGGGTCGCTTTTTGCAGCTTCATATACTTCCTCTTGTGTAGATTCTATGGGCATTAATATTGTTCCGCGTAGTTTTCCGCTGATCTGTATTGCATAGTTTACTGTTTCGTCTATTAATGCGTTTTTGTCTGCCTCGTACCACACTGGGTTCTCATATATAGTTCCCTTTCTTCCAAGTATCTCCCCACATTCTTCGGCAAGATGCGGTGCCAACGGTGCTATTAATATTAACATTCTTTCAAATATGTGTGCTTTGAATTCATTGCTACAACCCGATATGTGTTTTACCATTTCGGATGTTAGCTCCATCATTGCTGCTATTGCCGTGTTAAATTTCAGATTCTCTATGTCATATTCAATCTTTTCGATTGTTTTGTGGAGCTTTGTGTATAGTCCTTTTTCTTCCGGGTTAATATGTGAAATATCAAACCGTTCGGTATCGGGATAGTTTTTAAGTAAACCGGCATTGGCTTCGGCTAAATCGTATATTCTTTGCACAAATCTCTCTGTTCCGGTTATTCCTTTATCACTCCAATCTCCGCCCATTTCATAAGGTCCCATAAACATTAAATAAAGTCTGAATACATCGGATCCATATTTATCTATGAACGGCTCGGGAATAACTATATTTCCCTTCGATTTCGACATTTTAGCTCCCATATTGGTAATGGTGCCTTGATGTACCAATCTTTTAAATGGCTCGTCGGTTTTCGCCATTCCTAAATCAAACATAAATTTATGTATGAACCGGGAGTATAATAAGTGCATTGTTGAGTGCTCTCTTCCGCCTATATACATATCAACGGGTACCCATTTATCGGTAATTTCTTCATCAAACATTCCAGCCGCATACTTAGGGCTGCAATACCGGAAATAATACCATGATGAATCTACAAATGTATCCATTGTGTCGGGGTCTCTTTTAGCATTTCCCCCGCATTTCGGACATTTTACATTCATAAATTCCGGGTGCGATCTTAACGGTGATTCTCCGGTCGGTTTAAATTGTATATCATACGGAAGTTCAACCGGTAGTTGCTCTATGGGCACGGGTTGTTCGCCGCACTTTTCGCAGTGTATTATAGGTATCGGTGTGCCCCAGTATCTTTGTCGAGAAATTAACCAATCTCGCAATTTATAGTTTGTTTTGCCTTTTCCGAAACCGGATTCTTCCAAAAATTTGATTACTTCCAGAATTCCCTGTGTGGAACGGATTCCGTTAAACTTACCCGAGTTTATCATTGTTCCTTCGCCTGTGTATGCCTCCGTAAGCACATCACTTTCTCCTGTGCCGGGTTGTAAGATAACTTTTTTTACCTCCATTTTATATTTTTGTGCGAACTCAAAATCTCGCTCGTCGTGACCGGGCACCGCCATTACACATCCCGTACCATAACTTAACAATGCGTAATCCGCTATCCAAACAGGCACCTTTTCTCCGGTTGCGGGATTTATTGCAAAAGCTCCTATTTCTACTCCCGATTTTTCTTTCGTTTGTGAGGTCCGTTCTATTTCTGTTAAATATGCAGAATTTTGGACATATTCTTTAACTTTTTGTGAACATTCAGCGGTTGTGAGCTTATCAACCAACGGGTGTTCGGGTGCCATAACAATATATGTAACTCCAAATAGTGTATCGGGCCGGGTTGTGAATACTTTAATTTCCGAATCCGAATTTTCAACTTTAAAAATAATTTCGGCACCGGTGCTTTTTCCTATCCAGTTCCGCTGTTTTGTTTTGGTCTCTTCGGGCCAATTTATTCTATCTAAGCCATCGAGTAATCTTTCGGCATATTCGGTAATTTTAAAAAACCACTGTGTTAAGTTTTTTTGTATGACAATACTACTACATCGTTCGCATGTGCCGTCTGCAAGTACTTGTTCGTTTGCGAGTACTGTATTGCAAGATTCACACCAATTTACGGGTGCGTTTTTCCTGTATGCCAGTCCTTTTTCATAAAGTTTCAGGAATAGCCACTGGTTCCATTTATAGTATTCGGGCGAGCATGTCATGAGTTCGCCGCTCCAATCATACATTGTGCCGATTCTTTTGAGTTGTCCCTTTATATCTTCTATGTTTTTCATGGTGCTATCGTAAGGGTGTACCCCCGATTTTATTGCGAAGTTTTCTGCCGGCAATCCAAATGCATCGAATCCGAATGGCTCGAATACATTATCGCCTCTTAGTTTTCTAAACCGCGACCAACTGTCTGCAGGTCCGTAATTATACCAGTGTCCGCAGTGTAGTTTCGCGCCGGAAGGGTATATAAACATTACTAGCGAAAAGAGTTTTCGCAAGTCATTTTTAAAATCGGTCTTATATACTTGGTTTTCTTCCCAGTATTTCTGCCATTTTAACTCAATTTCCTCAAATGGGTATTTCATATTTTCTCCAAGTATAAAATTTTAAATCAAAATACTAAA
>JACSRR010000174.1 GCA_014879635.1 Ignavibacteriaceae bacterium
TTCCGTCAATTAAAGATGATGATTTTGACTGGATCAAATACTACGGTGAAATAACTTTAACAGGTGGAAAAAACAGGTTTATACAGTACTCTAAACCATTAAGTAAACACTACGATGTAGAAGTTTTTTCTCCGGGTGAAATGTTGTTTGTTACAATTTTTTCTGATCACAGTGAAACAATAAAATCAGAAATGGAGATATTAGAACTTCGCCAAAAATTCGATTCCTTGTTTACGCAACTAGTGTTTGGTGTGGCTCTTGTAAATAAAAAATCTCATGAAATTCTTTCGTATAATACTCAATTTGGTAAGCTATTAAATTTTAGTGGAAATAAAGAAGAGAAATCTAAATTCTATGAATTCATTTCGGAAACTGAAAAATCAGAACTTACCACTTTCTTAGAATCAACAAGAGACGAAAATGTTAAGTTGCTTCATTTTGAGATAAATAATACTTCAATTAGTGATTCTCCTGAATTTGTAAAAATTACTATTTCGCCAATTTTGGGTGAAATCGATTTTTACTTCGTAATTGCCGAAGATATTTCCGAAATTAAAAAACAACAGCTTTTGCTTATTGAAAGCGAAACTCAATTTCGCAAAATATTTGAGGTTGCTAAAGTCGGAATTTTACAATATAGTCCTGTTACAGGTAAAATACTTAGTTGCAATAATGAGTTATGCGAAATTACAGGATATTCTTATAAAGAGTTATTAAATTTAAACTATATTGACCTCATTCATCCTAATGAAAGGGGAGAAGATTCTCTAAGAATAATCACTTTGTTTGATACGGAGAAAAAATTTAATGACACTCAAAAATATGTTAAAAAAGATGGTTCAGAAATATGGGTTAGGGTTGATATTTCATTTATTCAAGATTTAAACGGTTCAGTTGAAAAAGCTGTAGTGGTATGTCAAGACATAACAAAAGAAAAAATATTTAGCGAACACATTTTAGAAGAAGAAGAAAGATTTAGAATTTTGTTAAATTCTATTCCGATGTTAATATATGCTTTTGATGAAAACGGAAAGATAATTTATTGGAATAAAATGGCTGAGAAAGTAACGGGTTACTCAGAAGAATATATGATTGGTACAAAAAACTCATTTGAACTTCTTTTCACAAAAGACCAATACAAAAATTTTAAAAATTCAACTTCTAAAATAAACCATATTTCTAATGAGGTGGAAATTACGACAAAGTCAGGCAAAGGCAAGAAAATTGTTTGTCATGACTTGTACAAACTTGTTTCAATTCCGGGTTGGGATTCATGGTCGGTGGCAGAAGATGTAACTGAAAAAAGAATTACTCAATCACAACTCGAAAAAACCGAGAAACTTTTCAAAGCACTAATTGAAAAGGCACCTATGGGTGTGGTAATGATTGATGCAGAAGAGAATTTTATTTATGTTAGTCCTACAGCAAAAAAAATGTTTGAGTATGATGATTTCGAGTCTCCTCATATAAAACCTTCTGAATTAACACATCCGGATGATTTACCCATTGTTCAAAAAACTCTTATGGAAATTATGTCTGAACCGGGTAAATCAGCTGTTTTACAATATAGATTTCTTAATAAATCGGGAATTTATAAATGGATAGAGAGCACATTTACAAATTTGCTTTCAGAACCTGCAGTTAACGGAATAGTAATAAATTTTGCCGATATTCAAGATAGAAAAGATGCTGAGAAAATTATCAGCGAGAATGAAGAGAGACTCCGGTTATCTTTAGCCGCTGCATCGCAAGGGTTGTTTGATTTAGATATTAAGACAGGTGAAGCTATTGTAAATGACCAATACGCCAGAATGCTTGGTTTTGATCCTCTAACATTCAAAGAAACAAATTCATTTTGGGTTGAACGCCTTCACCCCGAAGACAGAGACCGGGTCTTTCAAGCCTATAAAGACTATATTGAAGGAAAAACGCAAGAATATTCTGTAGAATTTAGAAATAGAACAGCGAACAATAGCTGGAAATGGATTCTTTCTTCGGGAAGTATAGTAGAATGGGATAAAGATGGCAATCCTACAAGAATGTTGGGTACTCACATTGAAATTACCAAACAAAAAAGATCGGAGTTCATTAAAAGAATACAATTAAATATTGCAAATTCTGTAATCACTTCAAATTCTATAGAAGAGCTTTATCAAACGATAAAAAATGAACTTTCAACTCTTTTAGACACTAAAAATTTGTATATGGCTAATTTTGATAAAAATACCGGCTTACTTTCAACAGTTATTAATGTTGACGAAAAAGACGAGATTACGGAATGGCCTGCTGATATTTCTCTTAGCGGGAAAGTTGTACTCACCGGTAAATCTTTGCTTGTTAACGGCGATGAAATTGAAGAAATGAGAAGTAGAGGAGAAATAGAATTTTTTGGTTCAAGGGCAGAAATTTGGTTAGGTGTGCCATTCTTTATTAAAAACGAGGTAGCAGGCTTAATTGCTGTTCAAAGTTATGAAGATAAGAACGCATTCACTCAAGAAGATGTTGAAATTTTAGAAATTATTGCCGTCGAACTTAGTATATATTTAGAAAAGAAGAGCAAAGAGGCAGAATTAGTCAAACTATTTTTGGCTATTTCACAAAGCCCTACAACTGTTCAAATTATTGATAATAAAGGAATTATTGAGTATGTAAATCCGGCATTTGAAGAATCATCCGGATATTGTCCTGAAGAAGTAATTGGTAAAAATATTCAAGAGTTAAGAACCGGCTTTGATGATGATCAATTGTATGGCGAGTTATGGAGTACCGTTTATAAAGGTAATGTATGGCGTGGGGAATTAAAGAATAGAAAAAAGAATGGAGAAATTTATTGGGAAGATGTTTCAATTTCACCGGTATTTAACTACAAAGATGAAATTACAAATTTTGTAATCGTGAAAGAAGATATAACCGAAATTAAAGAAATGATAAACGAGTTAAAAGCGGCTAAAGAGAAAGCCGAAGAAATTAACAGGGTTAAATCTAATTTTTTTGCAAATATGAGTCATGAACTTAGAACTCCGCTGATTGGGATTTTAGGTTATTCGGAAATATTAGAAGAGTACCTGGAAGATAGATCTGACTTAATTAAAATGGTACGAACAATCAATAAAAGTGGAAACAGACTTTTAGAAACTCTAAATTTAATTCTCACCTTCTCAAAATTAGAATCAGATAAGTTTGAGGTTAAAATTAAAACTGTGGATATTATACCGGTTATTAACGAAACTTTTGATCTTTTTATAAATGTTGCGGCAAAGAAAGAGCTTCAATATGTATTTAATACATCTCAACAGGAGATTTTTGCCGAAATTGATACAGGTTTTTTACAGAGTATTTTAAATAATTTGATCAACAATGCAATTAAGTTCACATATTCCGGTTATGTAAAAGTTTCAGCTTCTGTAAATGATAAGACTTTAATAATCAGAGTTGAAGACTCCGGCATTGGTATTAGTGATGATGACCAAGTAAATATTTGGGAGGACTTTAGACAAGCTAGCGAAGGTTTAAGCAGGCGATTTGAAGGGACGGGTTTAGGCCTAGCAATTGTAAAAAGATACACAAATTTAATGGGAGGAGAGATTTCAGTGGAAAGCGAAGAAGGAAAAGGCTCAACATTTACTTTAAAATTTCCCGTTACCAAAAAAAATGAAACGGAAAGTATAGAGAAAAGTGAGGATGTACTTTCAGAAGAAACTCCGGTTCTGAAAAGTAAGCCTAATATTTTATATGTTGAAGATGATGAAGTTGCTTTAAATTTGGTTCAAAAGTTTTTAGAGAGTGATTTTATAATAGACTCTGCAATAAATTCTCAAGAGGCTCTCTCAAAAGTGAATTTAATTAGCTATGACGGTATTTTAATGGATATAAACCTTAAAAAAGGTTTGAGCGGTGTTGAATTAACAAAAATTATTAGAGAACTTCCGGGTTATTCGGAAATTCCGATTATTGCTATCACCTCATTTGCTTTTGAAAAAGATAGAATAGAATTTTTAAACAGCGGTATGGATCATTATATAGCAAAACCATTTAGAAAAATTGATTTGGTTAATTTGATGCATCAAATATTTTCCGGGTTTGATGAGTAAAAAATGATTAATAAAAGCATTTTTGTCGAAACAATCTTTAAAAGATAACCTGATTGAAACTCAATATATTATTAACAGGTGCCAACGGATATATCGGAAAAAGGATATTACCCGTACTTACGGAAGAAGGGCATTCTGTTGTTTGTTGTGTTAGAAACAAAAAGAGACTTCCGGACTCCGGGATATACAAGGATGAGAAGGTTCAGATTTTTGAAATTGATTTTCTCGATGATTCATTACCTAAAATAGAAAACATTCACGATATTGATGTTGCTTACTATTTCCTTCACTCAATGAGCTCAGAAGATAAAGAATTTGCTCAATTGGAGGAAAAAACCGCCAAAAACTTCATTAAACTTGCCACCATTTTAAAAGTTAAACAGATTATCTACTTAAGCGGAATTGTGAATGAATCCGAACTCTCTTCTCATTTAAAATCTAGGAAAAGAGTAGAAGATGTTCTTAAAAGCGGCGAAATACCTGTTACCGTACTAAGGGCAGGAATAATTGTGGGTTCCGGTAGTGCCTCTTTTGAAATAATACGGGATTTGGTTGAGAAACTTCCCGTAATGATAACACCAAAGTGGTTAAATACGAGACATCAACCTATTGCAATTAGAGATGTGATTAAATTTTTAACAGGTGTAATTCTTAAAACTGAAACATACGGTAAAAGTTATGATATCGGTGGACCGGATATTCTAACCTATAAAGAAATGCTTTTAATTTTTTCTAATGTTAGAGGATTAAAAAGATTAATACTTACAGTTCCGGTGATGACACCAAAATTGTCTTCCTATTGGTTATTTTTTGTAACTTCAACATCCTACAGGTTAGCACAAAATTTGGTTGATAGTATGAAAATACCTGTAATTTGTAGAAATAATGACTTGGGTGAGCTGTTAAAAATTGAAACGGTTTCATACAGAAGGGCTGTTGAGTTTGCATTTGAAAAAATTGAACAGAATATGGTAATTTCGAGTTGGAAAGATTCACTTGTTTCAAGCGTCAAAGACCCGGGGTTGTTAAAACATATAAATGTTCCAAAATTCGGTTGTTTTGTTGACAATAGAAGGGCTGAAATTAGTAGTGAACCGGATCAAGTACTTGAGAATGTTTGGTCAATTGGCGGGGATAGAGGATGGTATTATGCAAACTTTTTATGGTCAATTAGGGGTATTTTAGATAAAATTGTGGGGGGTGTTGGATTAAGGCGAGGTAGAACTCACCCTTCTAAGATTAATGCAGGCGACACACTAGATTTTTGGCGCGTTTTAATATCTGACTTGAGTGAAAAAAGATTATTACTTTTTGCCGAAATGAAATTACCGGGTGATGCATGGTTAGAGTTTAAAATTGAAGAAAAAGAAGGAAAGATTTATCTAATTCAAACCGCAACCTTCAGACCCAAAGGAATTAAAGGTCGGTTATATTGGTACTCTGTACTTCCATTTCACCACTTTATTTTTAACGGTATGGTAAGAAATATAATAAACTTCAGACCTGCTAATAAAGATTAATTAATTTGTGTTAAAGTTAATATTTTTGAATTTTTAGGAAATTAGGTGAGTGTAAATAGAGCACTATTTACTTTTCAAAATAGACAGCAACAAAATTTGATTCATTACTAATTACCTTCTGAAATATCTAACAACCGTATAAAAGAGAAAAGAGTAAATTAATCAAAGTTGTTTTGTAAATCTACAAATACTTTGTAAATTTGGAATCTTGTTTTACGGAAAGGTGCCGGAGTGGTTGAACGGGCTCGCCTGGAAAGCGAGTGTACTGCGAAAGTGGTACCGAGGGTTCGAATCCCTCCTTTTCCGCTTCATATCAACCTTATAAGAGAAAAATTATCTCGCCTTTAAATCGCAAATTATGACTTCCAAAAGTTACAAACGCCACGCAATTGAAACCCTTCAACTCGCTTACCCGATCATGATTGGTCAGTTCGGTTATACTTTGATGGGCTTAGTTGATAGTATGATGGTCGGTAGGGTCGGTGCCGATGAATTAGCAGCTTCATCTGTTGGTCTCAGCGTCTTTTTTATCATACTCGTTTTTGGATTAGGCGTAAGTTTTGCAATCTCTCCTTTAACAGCCATTGCAGAAGGATCAAATAATAAATCTGAATCATCTTCAATTTTTTCAAACGGACTGTATATAAATGTAGTTGCCGGAATAATTCTTGGTCTATTAACATATTTTGCAGCAGATGTGATTCGATTTTTAAATCAACCACCAAGAGTTACTGAACTTGCAATTGAATACACCAAAATTCTTGCAATTTCAATTATTCCTATAATGTTTTTCCAAAGTTATAAACAATTTGTTGACGGGCTTTCTGAAACAAGACCGGCAATGATAGTAGTAATTTTGGCAAATGTTGTTAATATAATAGTTAATTGGTTTTTGATATTCGGCAACTGGGGTTTTCCGGAGCTCGGTTTGAACGGAGCAGGGTACGCAACATTTTTTTCAAGAATTTTTATGGCATTCGGATTTTATTTGTTTGTAACAAGAAGCAACAGATTCAAAGATTATACACTTAAAATATTCCCGGTTGTCATTGACAAAATTATTTCAAAAAAAATATTAAAAGTTGGGATTCCTGCAGGTTTTCAGCACTTATTTGAAGTCGGAGCATTTTCATTTGCTTCAATTATGGTAGGCTGGTTAGGAACATATCCTTTGGCGGCTCATCATATAGCATTAAACATTGCAGGTGTTACTTATATGATTGTATGGGGTATTTCGGCATCCGGTTCAATAAGGGTAGGTAACGAGTTGGGTGCAAATAATATACCCGGTATCAGAAAGGCGGGATTTGTGGCAATTGTGCTCTCATTTCTAATTATGCTTTTATTCGGAATAATAATGATCTTTACCAAAAATATTATACCGTACTTTTATATAGATGAAATTCATGTGGTTGAAATAGCTTCGGGACTTTTATTGATTGCGGCTTTTTTCCAGATATTTGACGGAACGCAAGCCACCGCTATCGGAATATTGCGAGGTTTAACTGATTTGAAAATACCGACTCTCATTACATTTGTGGCATATTGGATAATTGCGCTTCCCGGTGCGTATTTATTAGGGTTCATATTTGAATGGGGGGTTGAAGGAGTTTGGATAGCTCTTTTACTAAGTTTGGTCTTTTCTGCAATTGCACTAACATTAAGATTTCAAATTAAGAGTAAAAGACCTGTAAGTATATAGAATTAACTCCGTTAATTTCATAATATTACCGCCTGTCCATATTTGTGAGTTAAGAACTTGTTTTAGCTTAAATTTACCCATAAAAAAAAAGGTGTTAAAATGAACAAGCGAGTTTACAGGTCAAAAAGTCAAAAAATCATTGCCGGTGTGTGCGGGGGTCTTGCAGAGTATTTTCATACTGACCCTGTATTTGTAAGGTTGGCAGTAGTACTACTTACATTGATGCACGGAATCGGAATAGTCCTTTATATTGCCGCTATTTTCATTATCCCGGAAGAGCCTTTTAATTTTCAGACTCCTCCTACAATTGAAGAGGCAGATGAGATAAAACAAAATAACAAAATAGAAAAAAAGAGAGTATTTGGTATAATATTAGTGCTGATTGGCGGTTTTTTCTTTTTACAGAATTTTTTCCCCGCATTAGAACTTTCACACATTGTGCCGTTAGCACTTATGTTTGCGGGCGGAATGTTAATCTATTATTCCAAAAAAACTAAAAGCGTTGAGGAACTACAATGAAACAGAGTCAAATTTTCTGGGGTGTTTTGTTTGTATCGTTAGGAATTATGATTTTATTATTCCAGATTTTCGATTTCAGTTTGCCATTTAGCAATATCATCGGATATTTCTGGCCACTTGCAATAATTCTAATCGGAGCCGGTTTCTTGATTAAGTCAAATTTTGTTAAACTACTATTTAGTGGTTTTGCGGGTCTTGGCATCGGTATTGTACTGTTTGGGATTTTTTCAGGAATTATGAATTTTGATTTCCGTTTTTTGAAATACAAAAACACAAAATCATCAAGTGGTACACTAAATAGTTCTTTTCACAGTTCGCCGGTTGATTCATCTGTAAAATCGGTTAAGTTGCACTTTAGCGGAGGAGCCGGTTCATATAGAGTATATGGTATAACTGACAATCTATATCTCTTAAAATCTGACGGTTCTTCAAGAACTTTTGAGGTTGAATCAAAAAATATAGACGGTACTGTTAATCTTGACATTTCTATGCAAGAATTTAATTTTGATTCAGGAGAAGGGGAATTATCAGGCGCTGTTTCTTTAGGACTTCAACAAAACATTCCTTTCGATCTAAATTTTGAATTAGGGGCGTCAAAAGGCGAGATTGACTTAAAAGGATTCCTGATTTCTAAACTCAATTTAGAAGCGGGAGCAAGTTCTATTAAAATATTTCTGCCTAATCCTTCTGAAAAAGATGTTCCGGTTTCAATTACATCGGGTGCAGGAAAAATTACGGTTTATATTCCCGAGAACAGTGGAGCTAAAATAGAAACCGATGTTAATTTGAGCAGTACAAATTTTGATGACTTCACTTCCGCTAACGGAATATTGGCTAACAAAGGATACATTAACAGTCAAGAATCTTACAAAATCATGTTTGAAGGCGGAGTATCTAATTTTACTGTTAAGACTTATAAGCCTGAATAAAAAAAGACTTGAATTTAATCACATTTTATTTTTTAAGTGATTTAGAAATACAATTAAAATAGATTTTTAGTTTATCTTTGTTTTTAGTTCGACAATAATTATTACGAATGGAAAACTTAGATAAACTAAATTTCATTTACGAGTTTAAATTTAGTAACGGAGAGAAAAAAACTATCACCGTTGCTTTAGATAGAGCCACTCTTAATGTAATAAGAGACGAAGCCCATAAACCAAATGATTGGGCTTTATTAGAGAATTTCAAATGTCCGCACTGCCCTTTAAATCCCGAAGAAAATAAATATTGCCCCGTTGCTCTGAATTTAAGCGAAGTTATCTATAATTTTCAAGATGAAGTTTCATTCGAAGAAATTGAAGTTTACGCTACCACACCACAAAGACAAGTTGTTAAAAAAACATCGCTTCAAGCCGGCGTGAGCAGCCTTTTGGGTATTTTAATGGTATCTTCAGGTTGCCCTATAATGGCAAAACTTAAGCCAATGTTATATTTTCACCTCCCGTTTTCTAATCTTGAAGAAACACAGATAAGAGCCCTCTCAATGTACTTGTTAAGTCAATATGTAAAATACAAGAAAGGTGGGGAACCTGATTGGGAAATGACTGGTTTGATTAAAATATATGAAGAGATTCAAATATTAAATAAAAATGTATCAAAAAAAATAGTTGATCTTGAGCATAAAGATGCAAGTATCAACTCTCTGATTATTCTTAATAATTTTGCAGATTATGTTACATTTACATTGGATGAAAAAATGTTAGACGAAATCGATTTTTTTGTTAAATATTTCGGTAAAATTGATTGATTTTCGATAAAAAAAGAACTTTATTCCTCGTTTTAGCTTCGTTTTTTGTAGCAAACGCAATTTTAGCTGAGTTTATCGGCGTAAAAATATTTTCTCTCGAATCAACTTTGGGGCTACCCGATGCAAATATCTCACTACTGGGGATTGAAAACCTATCATTTAACCTTACAGCAGGCGTGTTATTATGGCCAATAGTTTTTATATTTACTGATATCATCAATGAATATTACGGAAGAAAAGGTGTAAAATTCCTCTCTTTCTTAACAGCCGGCTTAATTGCTTATGCTTTTATAATGGTGTTCATTTCTATAGAATTATCTCCTTCAAGCTTTTGGGTTGAAAGGGAAACCTCCGGTGGTGTAATTAACATGGATTTAGCGTTCAACAGTATTTTTGGACAAGGTCTGTGGATAATAATTGGTTCGTTAGTGGCATTTTTGATAGGCCAGTTGGTGGATGTAACAGTTTTTCATTTTCTTAGAAAGAAGACAGGAAGTTCTAAGATATGGTTAAGAGCAACCGGTTCAACATTAGTTTCTCAGTTAATTGACAGCTTTGTGGTGCTGTTTATAGCATTTTATATAGGTGCTGGTTGGGAATTCAGTTTAGTTATTGCAATTGGAATAGTCAATTACATTTATAAATTCTCAATTGCCATATTTCTCACCCCAATATTATATGCCATTCATTTTATTATCGACAAATTTCTTGGTGAAGATCTTGCCAAATCAATGACTGACGAAGCAGCCAAGAATAGTTAATACTCAGCTTATCCGCCTACTTTATTATATTTAAAAACTGTATTTTAAAATTTAAGAGTTTTCAAGTAACTATACTTTAAAGGACGAAATGGCAAAAAAGCAAAAAGCAGCAAATTATCAAAAGTTTGTTATACCGGGTCTATTATTAATAATAGTTGGAATTGTGATTGTTACATATTTTTTACCGGGCAGGGATTTAGGTACTTTCGATAATATTGATCCAAACGCACATTTGAACAAAGAGGTGAGAGTGGTGTTAGATAAATCATTCCCTTTTGACACAAACTCACAACCGGGTAAAACTATTTTTAGAGTTATTGATAGAAAGGGAAACAAAGTTATGGTAGCCGTTGAGGGTGTTCCGCCTGCCGGAATGACTCAAGCAGAAACTATTGTAGTTATAGGTCATTTTCATCATAAAATATTTGATGCAATTGAGGTTAAATTAGATTAATTCAAATAAAGGATATTCTTATGAAACTCAGGTTTCTTATTTTATTTTTATTAACTTTTGTTATTTTTGTTGAAGCACAGGAAAAAATGAATATTCATATTAAAACAGAAAGGGATTTTGTAAATGCCCCTTCTGTTAAAAAAATACCGTCCGAATTTGTTGAATACCGCAATAAACGAGTAGATAACTATTTTTGGTTGAAAGAAAAAAACAATCCTGAAGTAATTGCTTATTTGGAAGCTGAAAATCAATATACAGAAACTGTTCTATCCCACACCGCCGAACTCCAAGCTAAAATATTTGATGAATTAAAATCAAGAATTAAAGAAGACGATATTTCTGTTCCATACTTTGATAACGGGTATTTTTATCAAACAAAAAATGAGAAAGGAAAAGATTACCCTATATTCGTTAGAAAAAAGGGGAGCCTGAATGCAGAGGAAGAAGTTGTATTTGATGTAAATAAATTGGCTGAAAACCAACCTGCTTTTTTGTTTAGAAATTTTAGTTTTAGTAAAAATAATAAATTAGTTGCTTACGCATTTAATACAAATGGTTCATACGCCGAATTCACTCTTAAAGTAAAAGATATTGAATCGGGAAATAACTTGGATGTGAATATTGAAAAAATAAGCTCTTTTGTGTGGTCAAATGACGACAAGACAATTTATTATACTACAAGCAACGAGGCTTTAAGACCATTTAGAGTTTATAAATATGAAATTGGGTCGCAAAAACCTGCTGAATTATTGTTTGAAGAGAAAGACGAACTTTTTAATTTAAGACTGAGTAAAGATAAAAGTAATCAGTATATTTTTATGATCTCTTCCAGTTTTACGAGTTCTGAATACAGATTAATAGATGCTAACCAACCGGCTAAAGAAGCTACAGTTTTTTTAGAGAGACAGCCGGGTTTTGAATACTACCTTTACCCATACCAAAACGACTTTTACATATTAGTTAAGAATGATGACTATTTTAACTATAAGGTTTATAAAACAAGTAAAGATAATACTGACAAAAAAAACTGGACTACTTTTATTGAGCATGATGAAAATGTTAAAATTGAATCAATAGAGTTATTTAAAGACAAATTTGTCTATATGATTAGAAAAAATGGCTTAAGAGAAATTAAGATATTTGATTTTAATTCAGGTGAAACAAGTGAAGTATTATTTCCGGAGCCTGTGTACGCCGTATCAATGGGTTACACGCCGGAATTTAATTCAGAATCTCTAAGGTACATTTATAGATCGTTGAATAGACCCGCAACAACATTTGAATATAATATGAATACGGGTAAATCAGAAATTCTTAAGGTTCAAGAAATACCGGGCGGATTTAATCCCGATGATTATTGTGTTGAAAGATTATGGGCACCGGCTAAAGATGGTAAAAAAGTACCTATGGCTGTGATTTATAAAAAAGGGTTAAAGAAAGATGGCTCAAACCCTGCTTTACTTTATGCTTACGGTTCTTACGGTGCTACTACCGAAGCCAATTTTAATTCTAATGTATTTAGTTTAATTGATAGGGGATTTGTTTACGGAATTGCCCAAATTAGAGGCGGAAGCGAACTTGGTGAAAAATGGTATGACGACGGAAAATTAAAAAATAAGATGAATACTTTTACCGATTTTATTTCTTGCTCAGAATATTTAATTGAACAAGGTTTTACCAAACCTGAAAAATTATCAATTATGGGTGGCAGTGCCGGTGGTTTACTTATGGGAGTTGTTGTAAACTTAAGACCTGATCTATTTGGTGCTGTAATTGCAGCGGTGCCATTTGTTGATGTTATCAACACAATGCTGGATGCTTCTTTACCCCTAACAACTCAAGAATACGAACAGTGGGGTAATCCAAATATCGAAGAAGATTATAAATATATTTTAAGCTATTCCCCTTATGATAATATTACCGAACAAATTTATCCGAATATTCTTGCTACCGGTGGATTACACGATTCGCAGGTTCTCTATCATGAGCCGGCAAAATGGGTTGCAAAATTAAGAGACTTTAAATTGGGTGACAATCTTATTTTGCTCAAAACAAATATGGAGTCAGGTCACGGGGGTGCAACAGGAAGATTTACAAGATTAAAAGAAGTTGCCTTTGAGTATGCATTTATTCTTGACAGGTTCGGAATTCTTAAATAATTATTGTGAAGAATTTTAAAAAAGACAAGTTAACAACTTGTCTTTTTTTATTTTAAGACCTAAGGGCTGAATTAAATAATTAACTTATACCCCACTTTCATCAGTTTTATTACCATTAACATGTACTTTGTATATTGGTAAACTCACATAGAAAATTGTTCCGGAATTCTCTTTGCTTTCTGCCCAAATTCTTCCGCCATTCTTTTCAACCATATCTTTGGCTAAAATTAAACCAACTCCTGTGCCTTTCTCATTATTTGTACCGGGACGCGAGTGATGATTTTGAACATCAAAAAGTTTACTTAGTATTAACGGTGACATACCAACTCCTTCATCCCTGATTGATAACTCAATATCATTTTCTCTAATGGTTGAATTTATAGTAATTTTATCACCTGTATGGCTGAATTTGATTGCATTCCCGATAATATTTTGTAAAACAGAAACAATCATATTATGATCGGCAAAAACAATTGTTGAAGATGATACAAAAAGTTCAACTGTTAATTTTTTTTGAAGCAGATTCTGTTTTAGAATTGTTAAAACTTCATTGAGTGTATCATAAATTGAAAAACCGGTGGGCGAGAACTCAATTCGACCGGAAGTTAGTCGTGCCCAATGAAGAAATTTTTCAATTAATTTGTTGAGATTAGTACTAGATTCATTTATATTTATCAAGATTTCTTTAAACTCGTTTTCTTTGAGAGTTTGGTATTCTTGAATTAATATATCCGAATAAACAGAAATTGCGAAAATTGGATTTTTTAGGTCGTGTGATACAATTGTTAAGAAAAGGTCTTTATTTTTATTCAATTCGATCAACTGTTTTTCAGAAGTTTCTAGTACAATATTCACATTACTTAATTCAACATTAATTGCTTCCAACTCAGATTTATGTTGCTCCAGTTCATAAGTTTTTGCCTCAAGCGCCCGGTTTGATAATTTGAGTTCATTTGTTCTGAGTTGAACCAAGTTTTCTAATTTTTCTTTCTCTTGTTGAATTGCATCAAGTCTTGCCCTGTACACAAATGCAATAATAAAAAGAATGAAAATTGCCGAAATTAGCTGAAACCACCAAGTTTTGTAAAAAGGGGGTAAAATATTTATAATTAGTGACGCCTCAACAAACTCATTCTTATTTGATACAAATGCCCTGACAAAGAACTCATATTTACCGGGTTCCAAGTTAGTATAAGAAGCAAAATTATTTAATCCTGACTCTTTCCATTCGGTGTCAAAGCCGTCCAATTTATAAATAAATCTTATTTGCGAAGAGTTTGAAAACAAAATTGCCGAATAATTAACGGTTACTCTTTTTGTTGACGGTGATAATTCAATAAATTTATTTTCATCGTAAAAAATCCCTTCGTCTGTTGAAATTGAGACAATATTCATGTTTTGAACCCTCAAATTTTGAGGAATCAACGCCGGGTCAACAAATACAACGCCATTAAGAGAAGGAAATGCAAGTCTTCCATCTTTTAATTTCAAACCTGAAGAAGTAAATCCGCCGTTAAACTCGTTGCTTAATAAGCCGTCATTTCTATTAAAACTAATTGAGGTAACAAAATCAGTTGACCCTGCAAAAAAACTTTTTAATTCGTTTTCATTAATGTAAAATAAGCCGTTATTGCATGTCATCCAGAGTCTTCCAAAATTATCCGGAATAATTGAAGAGATAATGTTGTCAAATAATCCGTTTTTTGTTGTTAGATTTTTGAATGAATTTCCGTCATAATAGAATAAACCGTAACCATAAGTCCCTATCAAGTAAGTATTATCCTTAAACTCATGAATAGCTCTAACAATTTTAACATTAGTATTTTCATAAGAAAGGGGAATCAGGCTCATATCGGAGAGAATAAATTCAAATAAACCGGAAGCAGTTAAAACTAAGCATCTGTTTTTAGAATCAATAAAAAATCCTGCAACCGGGTTATCTAAACCTGAATTTCCGGAAGTAATATTTTTAACGACTCCGTCTTTATAAATGCTCAAACCTCGAAGTGAACCAATTAGTAATTCTCCGCCGGGTAACTCTTGAAGGGATAAAATATCATTAGAAATTAACCCGTCTTTATTATCTATAGTTTTAATTACTTTGCCCGTAGGATCTAAAAATTTTAGCCCTACTCCCAAAGTTCCCAGATAAATTATTCCGGACTTGGAGTTTGCCAAAGCCCATTGGCAATGAATTTGAATATCTGATCCAAATTTACTAACTCGGTTACCGGTAATTTTTAGCAAATTGAAGCAACTAAATCCGGCGAGAACTGAGCCGTCAGCCAATTCCAGTAATGGATTAACTGTTGAATTAGTAGCGGTATTTAATCCGGTTACAACCTTAAATAGTTTTTTCGTGAACTTTTGAACGCCTGCGTTTGAGGTCCCTGTCCACATTATTCCTTCTTTGTCCATCAAAATTTTCAAAATATGAGTTGAAAGTAATCCATGTTCTGAACTTATTTTTAACGGAGCTTCAATATTTTTCTTGAATATAAACAAACCTTCTTCTGTAGAAACCCACAAGCTACTATCTTTATCAGATGAGATTGAATAAGCACGAGATTTTACATATTTAGTTGAACCATGAGGATATAATGAGCCATTCTTAAGAATATGTAACCCTTTATCCGTTTGAAGATAGTCAACATTTCCTATTTGTGTGTGAAATTCAAAATTAAAATCAGTGTCAACTTTTTTTGTAATAGAATAATTTTTATCGAAAAATATTAATTGGTTCTTATTCTTGTTTTTGATTAGAATAAAAAACTCACCGGCAGATGTTATTGAGAAAGATAAAATTTGAGTATTATTGTCAGATCTATAAATTGTGTCAATCTGCTTATAATTTTCAATTTTGGATATAACGATACCTAAAGAAGGCACAAACATACATAAGTTATTATAGGAATCAAGAAGTATTCTACCTATAAACAACGAATTATCAATTTGAGGAACGGAATAAAATCTATGATTTTTAAAGTAGAGAAGTTTACCGAACTCGGTTACTATCCAAATTCGACCATCATCACCAGCTACTAATTGAGCGATTCTGTTTGAACCTAACTCAGGATAATCAATACTCTTAAAGATTTCGAATTTAATACCGTCAAACCTAACCAAGCCATCAGATGTGGCCATCCAAATAAACCCGTCATCAGTTTGAACAAGATCACGAACAGTATTTTGAGGCAGGCCATTTTCAGAATTCCAATATGTAATAACATATTCAACATCAGATTGAAGTGATTTTTCTGAAGTACTTTGAAAACTGTAATTAACAACAGATTGAGAGAGGGTGGTAGAAACGATTAAAAAAAAGATGAAAAAAAACTTATTGTAAATTGCGTACATCATCAACGGTAATTTTGATTAAGTCTTCATCTTTCAGATCAGATAAACTTAAAATCCGCTCTTCTTGGTTACTGATCGCCTTAAATAATATATTTCTAACCGTTCTTGCATTACCAAAATTAATATCTCTGTTTTCGTAAAGATTTGTGAAAACATTAACCAATTCTTCAACAGCCGAATCATCAACTTTGTAACCGCTTTTTTCTGCGATTACATTAGAAATTTCTAACATTTGTTCAGGTGTGTAATCTTCAAACATAAAGAAATTGGTGAAGCGGGAAGAAAGCCCGGGATTTGATTCAAGGAAATTTTGCATTTCGTTGGGGTACCCGGCAACAATTACAACTAAGTCATCTTTGAAATCTTCCATTCTTTTTAGCAGAGTATCGATAGCCTCTTGACCAAAATCGTTTCCTCCGCGAGAAAGAGTATAAGCTTCATCGATAAAAAGAGTGCCCCCGAGAGCCTTTTGAATTATTTCATCAGTTTTTTGAGCAGTCTGTCCCTGATAACCTGCTACCAAGCCGGATCTATCTGTTTCAACAAGATGACCTTTACTTATCACTCCTAATTCTTTATAAACACTGCTAATTAACCGGGCAACCGTTGTTTTACCTGTTCCGGGGTTTCCGAGAAATACGGAATGAAGGCTTTTTCTAATAACCGTTAAACCTCTCTCTTCTCTGAGTTTAGCAATTTTGAGAGAACTAATCAGTTTTTCAACCGATTTTTTAACCTCGTCAAGTCCGGTTAACCGGTTTAATTCTTCTAAATGAGCATCGAGAAGATTTTTGTCACCCTGAGTAATAGACGATTTTTTTGTAGCTTCTTTAGGAGCAATTTCCGGAATATCGGCAGGAATCACAATCTTTGCGTTATCGCTCAATCTTTCATCAGCCGGAAGATCAACCAATCTTAAAAGGTGGTTTCTTGCTGCAGTTTCAACAATATTTCTAACAAAACGGGCGTTACTAAAAGTTTTATCGCGACCCCTGTATTTTTCATTATAATAGACGGTAAGTTTGGCTTTTGTATCTTCACCGAGAATAAGTTTTTTTTCTGTAAGCAAGTTTTCGGTAATTTGCATTAATTCGGCAGGGGTGTAATCTTCAAAAAGAATAAACTTAGTAAAACGCGATTGAAGACCGGCGTTCGATTCTAAAAATCTTTCCATATCTTCAGTGTACCCGGCGGCAATTACAATAAATTTACCTCTGTCATCTTCCATTCTTTTTAATAAAGTATCAATAGCTTCTTTACCAAAATCTGAACCGCCTGAATCACCCGATTTCACCAAAGAGTAAGCTTCATCAATAAAGAGAGTACCACCAATTGCACTGTTAACTACTTCGGTAGTCTTTTCGGCAGTTTTACCGACAAAACTTGCTACTAAATTTTGCCTGTCCGTTTCAACCAAATGCCCTTTAGGAAGCAACCCAAGCGAGGCATAAATTTCACCCATAATTCTTGCAACTGTTGTTTTACCTGTTCCGGGACCACCGAGGAAAACGACATGGTCAGTAAATTTATTTTGAATATCTTGACCGGTTTCTGCATAGAACTTAGCAATTTTAACGAGTTCGTTGATCTCTTTTTTAACAGTGCTCAATCCCATCAGAGAGTTGAGTCTTTTTAATGCTGAGTTCAGTTTATCTTCATCTATACCTGATCTGAACTTTTTGACTTCTTCTTGAGCAAAAACCTCTTGAATATCTTCAAAAGTAATTGTTGTAAGCATTATCTGGTTTCTTTGCGAGACAGGAAGCTTAAGGTACCTTTTACTTAAAGACATTTTAGCATCATCAAACAAATTTCTCACTAACCTGGCATTTCCAAAGGTTTTATCCCTCTTACGGTATAAAACGGTAAATTCTTTTTTCAAAAGCTCAGCTGCTTTTTCTTCCAACTTGTAATCTTCTTTTTCTGCCATACCCGTAAAAATTACGAGCATTTCATCAGGGGTATAATCTTCAAAATTAAAAGTGTGAGTGAATCTTGATTTCATACCCGGATTAGATTCTAAGAAATCGTTCATTTCATCGGGATAACCGGCAACAATAACAGCAAATTCACCCGATTTATCTTCCATTCTTTTCATTAAGGTGTCAATAGCTTCTTGACCGAAGTCATTAGCTTGTCCTTTTTTAACAAGTGTATATGCTTCGTCAATAAAAAGCAATCCACCCATTGCGTCTTCAATAAGTTTTTCGGTTTTTTGAGCGGTTTCACCCACATACTGCCCAACCATGGCTGAACGGTCGCACTCAATTATATGTCCACCCGAAAGGACACCCATACCTTTAAATATACTCCCGAGTACACGGGCAACTGAAGTTTTACCTGTTCCGGGATTTCCGAGAAATACTGAGTTAACTGAAAGGTTATCTTTAGTTTTAAGACCTAATTTTTTTCTTTCGGCAATAAAATTCAAATAGTCAACAAAGTCACGCATAGTTTGTTTTACTGAGTTCAAACCAGTAAAACTGTCAAGTTCTTTGAATATTTCGTCAACCGATGCTTTATCAGCCATTTGGCTTTCAGAACTAAGGATATTTTCTATATCAGTTATATCAAAGTCTTCCAAATCATAAATAACAGATCTTCCTATTAAAAACCATTTTGTGCAGACTAATTCGCTAAACAAATAAATTTCGACTCTAGCCTGAGAGGCAAACCAGAATCCCGGCTGATTAGTACCCCAACTTTGAAAAATGGTAACAAATTTATTATCGGGAGAAAAATTTTCTTCTATATCGTATCTACCTGCTTCAATATCATTTTGATACCAAATTGCATATCCCTCTACAACCGAGAAGTTTTTGCCGAAAAACGGGTTTAACACAATAATTTCAACACCGATAAATGTAGCGGATTGCTCGCTAAATTGGTGAATATAGAGTTTTCTTCCACCTCCGGAATTTTCTTTAAGGTCAAAGGTACGGGCATTAAAAACTCTAAATTTACTTGCCTTAACTGCTTCAAAATCGGTTCTTCTTGAAGTTGTTTTAGAAAAAGAATCTAATGAAGCAACTCCTTGTGCAGGGGAAGCAGGTTTTTCAGTTACAACGGGAAAGCTATTATTTGATTCGGTTTCAGAATCATCATCAAATGCGCTTAAGTCAATTTTTTGAAAAGGAGATTTACTGATGCCTGAAATTGGAGCACCCCCATCATTAGGTTTAGAAACAGGGGAGTTTTCAGGTGAAGTTGATCCGCTATTTAATTTTTTTAATTCGGAATATAATTCAATAAATCTAAGGTCATCTTTGAAAATATCTTCGATATAATTTGCAAGCAGGAGCGCCTTCCGGTAATTAAATTGCCCCTTTAACGCAAAAACTTTCAATAATTTAGCTTCGTTATGCTGATCTGATTTACTGCTATCGGCTATAATTTTATCACATGCACATTGAATATACCAGTACTCTTTATAAGTTAGGGCTTCCTTAGCCTTCTCTAATAGATTAACTTCTGATGTGATCAACTTATTTAAGAATGTGCTCTTTTGAACAGTGAGAGACTTTATTAACTCTCTCAGCCGGTTTCGTTCCTTATTAAGATTATTATCAATTTTGAGGGCGGATTCCAAACACTTATTAGCTTCGGGAATATTATTATTCACCGTAAAACACTTGGCTTTAAGTTCAAAGGCGGTGTGTAGGTTATCGGCGCAATTTGTAAGAATAAAATCAATATCAATTAATGCGCTTGCAATCAATCCTGTAGAAAAAAGGATTTGAGCTCTATTAAGCCGGTTTAATGATGAGTATTCATTAACTTTTATTGCAATATCTGCATATTCAAGAGCCAATTCGGGTTTACCGGAAGCTAGCAAAACAGAGGAATATAACCTCAATATTTTTTCATCATTCAGCTGAGAATCAATTATTTTCTCCAATAATTCAGCGGCTTCATGGCTATTGCCTGCCGAGAATAATTGAGTTGCCTGTGAAAAAGTTTCTTGAATATTTAACTTAACCGGATTTCCTGACATAATTCTTTTAACCGATAATTAAAGTATATTAAATTGAAATATAAATGTATTTACCTTAAAAAAAAAGCGATGTTCAATGAACATCGCTTTAATTTTCTCAAGAGAAATCGAATTTTAATAATCCATTCCGCCCATACCGGGATTTGGCATCATCGGGGGAGCGTCTTTCTCTTTTTTCTCGAATACAACAGCTTCGGTTGTTAATAATAATGCGGCAACCGATGCAGCATTTTGCAAAGCAGTTCTGGTAACTTTAGTAGGGTCAATAACACCGGCTTTTAAGAGATTTTCGTAAACCTCTGTAGCAGCGTTAAAACCGAAATCATCTTTACCTTCACGAACTTTATTAACAACGATAGAACCTTCTAAACCACAATTGTAAACAATTTGTCTTAGTGGTTCTTCAAGAGCTTTTTCAACAATTCTTATACCGGTATTTTGGTCTTCGTTTACACCGGAAAGATTTTTTAATATAGCAGAAGCTCTGATATAAGCAACACCGCCGCCGGGTACAATACCTTCTTCAACTGCTGCTCTTGTAGCATGTAAAGCATCATCAACTCTTGCTTTAATTTCTTTCATCTCAATTTCAGTTGAAGCACCAATTTTAAGAACTGCAACACCGCCTGAAAGTTTTGCTAATCTTTCTTGAAGTTTTTCTTTATCATAATCAGAAGTTGTTTTTTCAATTTGTGACCTGATTTCATTAATTCTTTGTTTAATGTCAGAGTCTGAACCTTTACCTTCAACAATAGTTGTATTGTCTTTATCAACAACAACTTTTTTTGCTGTACCGAGATAATCCAAAGTAGCGTTTTCAAGTTTGAAACCTTTTTCTTCGGAAATAACCTGTCCGCCGGTAAGAACTGCAATATCTTCTAACATTGCTTTTCTTCTATCGCCAAAACCGGGAGCTTTAACGGCACAAACTCTTAAAGTGCCTCTTAATTTATTGACAACTAAGGTAGCTAAAGCTTCGCCTTCAATATCTTCAGCAATAATAACCAATGGTTTTCCTCTTTCAAGAACTTTTTCAAGCACCGGGAGAAGATCTTTCATTGAAGTAATTTTTTTGTCATAAATTAATATATAAGGATCTTCAGAAATTGATTCCATAGAATCTGAGTCTGTAATGAAGTAAGGGGAGAGGTAACCTCTATCAAACTGCATACCTTCAACAACATCTAAAGTAGATTCTGTAGTTTTAGCTTCTTCAACGGTAATAACGCCTTCCTTACCAACTTTATCCATTGCTTCGGCAATTCTTTCGCCTATCCATTTTTCATTATTAGCCGAAATAGTACCAACTTGAGCAATTTCTGCTGAAGTTTCAATAGGACGGCTCATTTTTTTCAATTCGGCAATAATGTTTTCTACAGCTAAATCGATACCTCTTTTAAGGTCCATAGGATTAGCACCTGCAGTAACATTCTTCAACCCTTCTCTATAAATAGATTGAGCTAAAACAGTAGCTGTGGTAGTACCGTCACCGGCAACATCACTGGTTTTAGAAGCAACTTCTTTAACCATTTGAGCGCCCATATTTTCAATAGGGTCTTCAAGTTCAATCTCTTTTGCAACAGAAACACCATCTTTAGTAACGGTAGGGGCACCGAATTTTTTTTCTAATATTACATTTCTGCCTTTAGGACCTAATGTAACTTTAACGGCATCGGCTAATTTATCGACACCTTTTTTTAATCTCGAACGAGCTTCGGAATCAAATTCTATTAATTTTGAAGCCATAATATATGTCCTCCTTTAAATTATTTATTAATAATAGCGAAAATATCGCTTTCACGCATGATCAAATACTCTGTTCCGTCAACGGTAACTTCAGTTCCTGAATATTTACCATAAAGAACTTTATCGCCAACTTTAACGGTCATTGATACAGTTTTACCGTCATCGGTTGATTTACCGGGACCTGCAGCAACAACAGTACCTTCAATTGGTTTTTCTTTTGCGGTATCGGGTAAGAAAAGACCGCTTTTTGTTTTTTCCTGAGCTTCCTCAGGTTTTACGATTATTCTATCACTTAATGGTGACAAATTAATTTGAGACATTATATCCTCCGTTTTATTTAATCAATTTTTACTATTGTTAGCACTCAAAAATTGCGAGTGCTAATTTAAATGTTTTTTTTCAACTATGCAAGTTTTTTGCAGTATTAATGATTTTTTAACATTAAAATATCATACCTGATTGGCTTATTGATTTTACTGATAAGACTTTGTCTTGTACTAAATATGGTTGTCACCAATCTGGAAAGAATTTTCTAAGTGGATAAAAGTAGCAAATTCAATATTTGACTCCGGAGGTGTCACATATTAATTAAGATTTTAACCACCGAGCACACCGAGCACGCAGAGAGGAAAAGTTCTTGGATCGTAGTCCCGACCTGGTCGGAATTTCTACTCAATACCCACTGCAAGCGTAGCGAACTACCCACTAACTTTATTCACCACTAAGAGCACACAGAGGGGAAATGTGAAAAATACATTTTACTTTTTGATGCCGGAGGTGTCATATATTTGTAGAAAAAAAGAAAATTAGATTTGTTCGACCCCGGAGGCGGTCGCATATAATTGGAAAAATTATTTAGTGAGTAGACAAATTTAGTGTGTTGTGGAAGATTTAGTGGATAGAAAATTCAAATTATGACGCTGAAGGCGTCAAATGTTTGTAGAAAATAGAATAATCTGATTTATGCGACACTGAAGGAGGTCGCATGTTAAATTTATTCAAATTGATATAAATCTTAAGAATAATTTACTGTCCGGTCATTACGATTTAACCTAATCCCGACCGGGTCGGGGCTAAGCACAATTTTTTAACCTAGAACACCCGCACCCCGAACCCCCAAACTTTCTCCTCTGCGTTCTCTGTTGGCTCTGCGGTTAGTAGATTAGTGGGTGAAGCGAAACGCATTTGACAAAAATGCAGGGTTGAGCTTGTGTGTTGCTCCAAAAGTATAGCGAGAATATAAATAACTTTGAATTCCGCTCCCGTTCGGGTCGGAATCAAACCCCGAAACCCAAACATTTTATGTCGCTGATAAATCCAGTAATCTAATGTAGTAGCTTAAGCAGTAAACCTAAAGATAATAAGCCTCTTTAATATTAGACTAATTTCCACTATATTTATCTTTCAACTTTTTAAAAATAGGAATTTATTAATGGCAATAAATTATGATATAGCCGTTTTAGGTGGAGGACCGGGCGGGTATGTTGCTGCAATAAGAGCAGGTCAATTAGGATTTAAAACAGTAGTTATTGATAAAGATAATTTAGGTGGTGTTTGCCTTAATTGGGGTTGTATTCCCACAAAATCACTTTTAAAGAATGTTGAAATTTATGACAATTTAAAAAATCACTCTCAAGAATTTGGAATTTCTTATACAGATTTAAGTATAGATTTTACTAAAGTGATTAAAAGAAGTAGGGATATTTCAGACAAAATCACAAAAAATGTTGAAATGCTTGTCAAGAAAAATAAAATTGACAGAATAAGGGGCACCGGTAAATTAAACAAGGAAAAAGAAATTGAAATTACCGATAAAGACGGTAAAAAATTAGAAAATATAAAAGCAACACATATTATTATAGCCACAGGTGCAAGACCACGCATTGTTCCGGCAATTCCGGTAGATTATAAGAATATAATAACAAGTACGGAAGCAATGTCGCTAAGCGAACTTCCTTCAAGCATGGTAATAATAGGAGCAGGTGCAATAGGGATAGAATTTGCATATTTCTACTCTGTTCTTGGTACTAAAGTAACTGTTGTGGAAATGTTGGATAGAATTCTACCTGTTGAAGATAAAGAAATTTCGTTAACTTTGGAAAAGAGCCTTAAAAAAAGAGGCATTGATATTTTAACCGGGGCACAAGTACTTTCTGCCGAAAATCAGAAGAAAAATGTTAAAGTTAAAATTAAAATTGGCGAGGAAGTTAAAGAAATTACAGCCGACAAAGTTTTAAGTGCTATCGGTGTAACCGGAAATATTGAAAACATAGGGCTTGAAGAAACAGGAGTTAAAACAGAAAGGGGGCATATTGTAGTTGATAAGTCAACTTACAAAACAAATGTTCCCGGAATTTACGCAATCGGAGATGTAATAGGAGCTCCTTGGTTAGCACATGTTGCTTCTGCTGAAGGGATTCACTGCGTTGAAAAAATAAAGGGTTTACCGGTTCACAATGTTGATTATGATAATATACCGGGTTGTACTTACTGCCAGCCTCAAGTTGCAAGTATAGGTCTGACCGAAGAAAAGGCAAAAGAAGCCGGTTATGAATTAAAAATTGGAAAATTCCCGTTTATGGCAAGCGGAAAAGCATTTGCAATTGGAGAAAGAGAAGGATTTGTTAAACTTATTTTCGACAATAAGTATGGTGAGTTGCTGGGCGCTCACATTATCGGTTCCGAAGCAACTGAGATGATTGCAGAGTTAGGAATTGCACGAGCTCTTGAGGCAACTTACGAAACAATTATTAAAACGGTGCACGCTCACCCTACGCTTTCAGAATCTGTTATGGAAGCTGCTGCTCAATCAAACGGCGAGGCTATTCATATCTAAGCAGCTGAATTTTATTGATAGCGGAGTTGTTGAGTACGGAAAAGCTTGGCAGCTTCAAAAAAATATATATAATGATGTTCTTGAAGGGAGATCTCTTGATACCCTTATTTTTTTAGAGCATCCCCATACATATACTATGGGTAAAACAACCGATAAAAGTAATTTGACCGGAAGTGAAGAATTTCTAAAAAATAATAACATTGCAATATTTGAAATTGACAGGGGGGGTGATATAACTTATCACGGACCGGGTCAATTAGTTGGTTATCCTATCCTTAATTTAACGGGCTGGCTTGAAGATGCCCACAAGTATTTAAGAAATCTTGAAGAGGTTTTGATTAAAACTTGCGTGGATTACGGTCTCACGGCAGGAAGAATTAAAGGGCTTACCGGTGTATGGATTGAAGATAGAAAAATTGCAGCAATAGGAATAAAAATTAGCAGGTGGGTAACAATGCATGGTTTTGCTTTTAATATTAATACTGATTTAAGTTTATTTGATGGTATCATTCCTTGCGGAATTAAAGATAAAAAAGTGACTTCTTTATCCGCAGAACTTAGAAAACAGGTCAATTTAATTGAGGTTAAAGAAAGAGTTTTAGAAAATTTCTTAACTATTTTCGAATATACTAATAAAAAATAGTTAATTTAAACTTAATAAAAAGGTTAGAATGGCAAAAGGTAAAATAGCCGAAAAAGAGTTGAAAAAGAATGTTTCGACAAAAAATAGTTCGAATAATTCTAACAACGGCACAAGAAATAATTTTGATAAAGATTTTTTGAAAAATGTTTTATACTTTATGCAGCTTGCACGAAGTATTGACAATAAGGCTATGAATCTTCTTAGACAGGGCAAATCCTTTTTTCATATAGCGGGTAGCGGGCATGAGGCTATTCAAGTTGCAGTTGCATCACAATTAAACCCCAAAGTTGATTGGCTATTCCCTTATTATAGAGATTTAGCATTAGTTTTATACTCCGGGGTTACGGCAAAAGACTTTTTCTTACAATGTTTTGGTAAGGCTGATGACCCGGCATGCGGTGGAAGACAACTTCCTTGCCACTTCGGAACAAGAAATCATATAAATATTCCTGCTCAATCATCACCAACCGGAACGCAATTTTTACAAGCAACGGGTACTGCCTTAGCTTCCGTTAAACAAGGTATTAATTCCATCTCTTATGTCAGTTCCGGTGAGGGTACTACTTCTCAAGGTGAGTTTCATGAAGCCGTGAATTGGGCAAGTAGAGAAAAATTACCTGTACTCTTTGTAATTCAAAACAATAAATTTGCTATTTCGGTACCTGTTTCACAGCAGAGCGGCGGTGAAGGGCATTCAATTGCAAGCATGATGTCAGGATATGCTAACTTATTAAGAGTTAGAGTTGACGGAACTGATTTTTTTGAATCTTACACGGTAGTTGCAGAAGCGATAGAGTATATTAAATCTGGTAAAGGTCCTGTTTTGATTGAAGCTGAAACAGTTAGACTACTTTCTCACTCCTCTTCAGATGACCAGAAGAAATACAGGGATGAAGCAGAACTCAAAAGAGAAGCAGATCAAGACCCTATTCGTAAATTTTTAAATCATATTAAATTAAACGGTATTTTTACTCAAGAAGAGATTGAAGAAATTACCGACGGTATTTTTGACGAAATATCAGCTGCAGCAGACGAAGCAGAAAAAGCTGAAAACCCGAAAGCAGAAACCGCTAGCCGTTATAATTTTGACGAAAGCGGACTTAAAGAAACCTTTGAATACGAAAAAAATCAACCGCAAGGTAAGTCGATCGTTATGGTTGATGCAATTAACCACGCTTTGAGTGAAGAGATGGAAAAAAACGAAAAGATTTATGTTTTCGGCGAAGATATTGCAGACGGAAAAGGAGGAGTATTCACTGCTACTAAAGGTTTATCTACTAAATATGGTGAAGCAAGAGTTTTTAATTCACCGTTAGCCGAAGCGAGTATCGTTGGAGTTGCAACCGGTATGGCTTTAGCCGGATTAAGGCCTGTTGTCGAAATTCAGTTTGGTGATTACATTTGGCCCGCATTTATGCAATATAAAGATGAATTGGCAACAATTAGATACAGGTCAAATAACGAGTGGTTTGCTCCCGTTGTTTCAAGAGTAGCAGTAGGCGGATACATTCACGGAGGTTTATATCACAGCCAAAATGTTGAGTCAATTTTCGCTCATGTGCCCGGTATTTATATTGTTTATCCTTCAAATGCAGCAGATGCTAAAGGACTTCTCAAAACCGCAATGCGAATAAATGATCCCGTACTATTTTGCGAGCACAAAGGTTTGTACAGACAATCATTTGCTACAACTCCGGAACCCGATTCAGAATATATGATCCCTTTTGGTAAAGCAAAAATAGTTAGAGAGGGGAAAGATATTTCTGTAATTTCTTACGGTGCTACAATGTGGGAAGCTGTTTTTGCCTCCCGTAGATTAGAAGACGAAGGCTTTTCGGTTGAAGTTATCGATATTAGAACAATTGTACCGTTAGATGAAGAAACAATATATAATTCCGTAAAGAAAACAGGCAAGGCAATTGTCATTCATGAAGATACTTTGACTGCCGGGTTCGGAGCAGAAATTGCCGCAAGAATTTCAGAAAACTGTTTCAGATTTTTAGACGGACCAATAAAACGGTACGCCGCAAAAGATTCACATATTCCCTATGCTCCTGTTTTGGAAGCAGCTGTTCTGCCCACAAGGGAAGGAACATATTTAGCAATTAAAGAATTACTCAATTACTAAACAGAATTTTAAGGTAAAATAATGAAAATTAACATACCTATGCCCAAAATGGGAGAGAGTGTTACAGAAGGTACAATTATTAAATGGCACAAAAAACCGGGTGACACCGTAAAAAAAGATGAAATAATCTTTGAGATCAGCACAGATAAAGTTGACACAGAAATTCCTTCACCGGATGCAGGTGTTATCATTGAAATTTTGAGAAATGAGGGTGACACTGTTCCGGTGGGTGAATTTGTTGCCGTACTTGCCACTGCCGGCGAGATTGCCGTTGAAGCTCCGGAGCATGTATCTGTGAATTTACCTGTAACAAATACAGCTCCCGCTGAAAATATACCTCATGTGTCAGTTCCTGTTACAACTGAAAAAGCTGAACAAGGTTCTTTAATTGATGTTGTTATGCCTAAAATGGGTGAAAGCGTTATGGAAGGAACCGTTATCAAGTGGCATAAGAAAATTGGTGATAAAATTAAAAAAGAAGAAACTATCTTTGAAGTAAGCACCGATAAAGTAGATACTGAAGTGCCTTCGCATACTGCCGGGGTTTTAGCAGAAATACTAGTTCAAGAGCAAGAAACAGTTCCTGTTGGTGCTGTTGTTTGCAGGATTAACTCATCAGATTCTATTCCCGCTACCGCAAATCAAGTTGTTGAAACAGCTGTAAAAGAAGTTAGTATGCACGATATAATTGGTAAACAAACAACAATATCAGAACCTGTTCATGCCGTAAAAACCGCGATTGAATCAGATAAATTTTATTCTCCTCTTGTATTAAGCATTGCAGAAAAAGAGGGAGTAACTTTTAAGGAATTAAATACAATTACCGGTACCGGTTTAGAGGGTAGAGTTTCTAAGAAAGATATACTTGACTATGTTAAAAGAAGAGGCTCATCGCCGGCTTTACATGCTCCCAAACCTGCTCCAGAACCTGTAAGACAAACTGCTGCACCTGTTCAGCAATATCAACCACCGGTTGAACAGAAAATACAACAAAATTACACAGCCCCTGCTCCCGTTTATTTTTCTGACGGTTCAACTGAAGTAATCCCTATGGATAATATCAGAAAAAAAATAATGTCGCACATGATAAATAGCCGTGACACTTCTGTACATGTTACAGAAGTCTCGGAAGTTGATATGTCAAATGTTTCAAAGTTTTTATCTGTAAATAAGGATAGAATTCTTTCAGAACAGGGTGTTAAGTTAACTTACATGGCTTTTATTTCTCATGCCGTTATCAAATCATTAAAGCAGTATCCTTTGGTAAATTCATCTATTGATGGCTCATCGATAATTCAGAAAAAATATGTAAACCTTGGAATAGCCGTATCTTTAGACCCAAACGGATTGATTGTTCCGAACATCAAAAATGCCCAAGATTTAAATCTTACAGGATTGGCTAGATCTGTAAATGATTTAGCTTTGAGAGCCCGTAATAAAAAACTGAGTCCTGATGAAATTTCAGGCGGTACATTTTCAATTACAAATTACGGCGTTTTCGGTACACTTTTAGGAACCCCTATAATAAATCAACCGGAAGTTGCAATACTCGGAGTGGGAGCGGTTGTTAAG
Organism: Ignavibacteriaceae bacterium; assembly: GCA_014879635.1. Classification (GTDB taxonomy): domain Bacteria; phylum Bacteroidota; class Ignavibacteria; order Ignavibacteriales; family Ignavibacteriaceae; genus BA9. The sequence goes on from JACSRR010000174.1 coordinate 29,233, forward strand.
AGACCGGTGGTTGTTGAAATAAACGGTACAGATCTAATAGCTATCAAACCTATGATGTATTTAACTTTAGCGCATGACCACAGGTTAGTTGACGGAATGCTTGGCGGATTATTCTTAAAAACGGTTAAAGAACATTTAGAGAATTTCGATTTTAACTCTGCTTTATAGATAAGGAATATATGATTAATAAGCACCAGACTGGATTTAAGGAAAAGATTGAAAAAGAAAGAGGTGATATAGGAAAAAGACCCGAGTGGCTGAAAGTTAAACTGCCTGTCGGTGAAAATTACACCGATGTAAAGAAATTAATGCGTGAAAGCAAGTTAAACACAGTTTGCGAAGAGGCAAAATGCCCTAATATTGCCGAGTGTTGGAACCATAGAACTGCAACTTTTATGATATTAGGTGATACCTGCACAAGAAGTTGTGGATTCTGCAATGTAAAAGTTGGTATTCCGAATGAGTTGGATTTGGATGAACCGAGAAGAGTATCAGAAGCCGTTCTTGAACTAAAATTGCGTCATGTTGTTATAACATCCGTAAACAGAGATGAATTAAAGGATGGTGGTTCAACTATTTTTAGAGATACAATTGCAGCTATTAGGGAAAAACTACCGTCTTGTACAATTGAAATTCTGATTCCTGACTTCAAAGGTGATGTTGGTGCGTTTGAAAAAATAATGCAAAACCCACCGGATATTTTAAATCATAATCTTGAAACTGTACCAAGACTTTATCATGCCGTAAGACCCCAGGCAAAATATTCTAGAAGCTTGGAACTTATTAAATGGTTTCATTCAAAGGGTCTAAAAACTAAATCCGGAATTATGGTAGGAATCGGAGAAAAAACAGATGAAGTACTTGAATTGATGCAAGACTTAGTTAATCATAATTGCGATATTTTAACGGTAGGTCAATACCTTCAACCAACTGCAAAACATTTGCCCGTGCACAGGTATGTTAGTCCGGAAGAATTTTTTATGTACAAAGAAGAAGGGCTTAAAATGGGCTTTAAGATTGTTGAATCAGGACCATTGGTAAGGTCATCATATCATGCTGATGAACAAGCTCGAAAAATATTTATCAATAATTAACAGTAACTTAACCAGATTTGTATTACTTTTGGTAATTACATTGCTACAAAATTAATATTATATGAATCAAAATAGAATTCGAATTCTGCTATTTGTTTTTGTTTTAGGCGCAAATTTGATTTTTGCCCAGACAAATAGACTCTCAAAATCATTAAAAGACGATAATACTAAATTCACGAATGTTGGTAATATCGGTATAACAATTACCAATTTCGGTACTTACGGTCATGGATTCACAAGATGGCCTCAACAACCTTCGGCAGAATACCCCAAAGGTAGCGGTATTGAACACTTGTTTGACGGTGGTCTTTGGATTGGTGCCTATAAAGCAAATGATTCACTCGGTAACGGAAGAACCGGTCCTTATGTTACCACCGGTGCAGTTGATGCTGCTTCTGTTTCTGCAAGAGGTGGCGGTGGTTTTGAGTGGACAAATAAGATGGAATCAGGTGTTATTGAAAGATCTTCTTTGTTATCTTCAAAATTTTATTCACCCTTAGCTATTTCACACCAAGATTTATTATCTGATTTTACTGATACAAATATTGTTTACGATAACGGTGAAGTAATTGTTGAGCATATACCTATAGGGGTTGTTGTAAGACAAGAATCTTATGCGTGGAATTATCCTTTTGCTGATTACTTTGTGATTATGAACTATTGGATAAAAAATGTTTCCGATAAATATCTTGACAGTGTATATGTGGGTTTATGGACAGATGCCGTTATTAGAAATACAAAAATTACACCTCCCGGAGGATCTGCATTTTTTAATAAAGGCGGTAACGGTTTTATCCCGGGATTAAGAATGGGATATGAATTTGACTCAAACGGTGACCCCGGTTTTACAAATAGTTACCTTGGAGTTCAAATATTAGGCGCATCAGAAAAATTTGACAGCAGTAATTATGTAACTTGGCAATTCAGAAATGCTTCTGACCCAATATTTTTTGCTCCTCAAAATGATTTTGAAAGATACAGTAAAATGCAAGGATACTTTGGAGGTACATTCCGCTTTAATGACGGAATTAATCCCCAGTCGTTAAAAGCTCCATCAAATCGCTCATTTATGGTTTCAGCCGGTGCGTTCAGAAACATTCCTCCCGGAGATTCAATAAATGTTGTTTTTGCAATTGTTTGCGCTAAGAAATTTGGTGAAGAACCGATGTCATTAGATTCTGACGAACAAAAATTAAATTTAGTTCAAAACGCAGATTGGGCATTAAGAGCTTATTTTGGCGAAGACAGAAACAGAAACGGAATTTTAGATCCGGGTGAAGATATTGACGGAAACGGTGAAATTACCAGATATATTCTGCCAGGACCACCGGTATCACCTAAAGTCAAAATTGTTACAGAATCGAATAAAGTAACGCTATTTTGGGATAGAAGTTCAGAGAATTCAATAGACCCAATTTCCGGTGAAGCTGATTTTGAAGGGTATAGAATTTATAAAACAAATGCAGGTGCAGATCTTGATTTAACTCAAAATTTGTTGGCATCGTTAGTAAAAGTAGCTGAATTTGATAGCTCAAACAACAATTTGTTTTTTAATACCGGTTTTGATTATGTCAAATTAGACGAACCTGTTAAATTTACCGGCGATACTGTTACATATCACTACAAATTTGAAATTGACAACCTCTTAAATGGATGGCAATACTTATTTAATGTTACAGCGTTTGATAGAGGAGACCCCGTTAATAGAATTGAAAGTCTTGAATCAAGTCAAATTTTTAACATTAAACGAATCATTCCGGGAACGCCTGCAGTTTCGGATGAGGATAATATAGAAATTGGTGTATATCCAAATCCCTATTATGGTGAAGCTTATTGGGACGGTAGAAATGAGCGCCTCAGAAAACTCTACTTTTATAATCTCCCAAAAGAGTGTGATATTTATATTTATACACTTGCGGGTGATATTGTTAAAAAAATTGAACATGACCAAACCACAAACAGTTCTTCATTAAGATGGTTTGAACAATATTCAGACGGTACGCAACAATTTGCAGGGGGAGAAGCTGCTTGGGATTTAATAAGCGATAGCGACCAAGCAATTGCTTCAGGTTTATATTTATTTTCCGTAAAAAATAAAGCAACCGGTAAAATAAAAACCGGTAAGTTTTTGATAATTAAATAATTAAAAGGTACGAAATGAAGTTTCACTTTATTGCATTATTTGTGTTAATTCTGACTTTTTCGGCATTTTCACAAGAATATCCGCTTGTAACTATACAGGATATTCAAAAACATCCTGACTCACTTACAGCAGACCCACCATCATTGATTAATGGTGATACGGTTAGAGTGAGAGGAGTTGTTATGGTTAGTCCTGTTGTAAACCCCTCATTAGATAGAAGACCAATTGCTTGGGCAGGAGCCAGGTGGGTTACCTACATTCAGACTGAAGACGGGCAACTTTGGGGCGGAGTAAATATTGTTCAACAAGATACAACCGCAGCAAACCAAGGAACATTTTTTGATTTAATTGATACTGCTCAAGTGGTTGAATTTACCGCTGTTGTCACAGAATTTAGTACAACTACACAGTTAAATATTCTTTTAAATCCTATTAGTCCTGTTCAAGTAATTTCATCTCTACCTAAAAGACCTGACCCAATTGAAGTTACTATTTCGGAATTTAGAAACAATAATACCTATCAATATACCGGTGAAAAATATGAGGGTATGTATGTAGTCATTAGAAATGTGATAACAAGTAATAGAAACAACAGTACCGGTGTTTTCACATTTACCGATGCAGAAGGCAATACAATGAGAATGACAGACCAATCAGGGTATTTCACAAAAAGAGGTCACAGATTAACCGGATTAACGGATTATGATGCACCTTTAGACGGAACAGTTTTAGAATACATCAGAGGGTTTGTTCAATCACGAAATGACGGTTATTACTACATTGTTCCGATGTACCCAGGTGATATGCAAACTGGTGCAACTCCTCCTTCAATTACCAATTTAAGCAGAACAAACGGTTGGGTTGAACCAAATACTCCAAATACTATTTCATCAAGAATTGTTGACCTTGACGGCACAGTTATTGACGCTAAAGTATTTTATAGAATTAATAAAGGTTCATACATTGAAGTGCCTTTAGTTCGTGGTGTTGCAGATACAAATTCATTTTCAGCAACCATTCCCGGAGTAAATCTTGATTCTGCGATAGTTGATTATTTTTACTATGCAAGAGATAATGAAGGCAGAGTTTCTATAAACCCAATTGATACCGCAAGAAACAGATATGCTTATCCGGTTTTGAACAGACCGCTTACTATACAAGATGTTCAGTACAGCCCGTTTGGAAGCGGATTTAGTAATGTAAACGGTTATAGAGTAACTGTTTCAGGAGTTGTTACCGCAGATACTTCGGATATTCCCGGATTTGGTTCTTCTGCACCTCAAAGAGTTTATATTCAAAACGGAACAGGTCCCTGGTCTGGTATTTGGATTTCAGGGCTTCAAACACTCCCACTTTTAAGAGGAGATCATGTAACTGTTTCCGGAAAAGTTTCTGAAAACTTTAATGTTACAAGACTTGATAGTCTAACTTCTTTAATAATTAATTCAACCAATAACCCTCTTCCTGATCCGGTTGATTTAACTACCGGCTCAATTGGAGCATCTGCAGACGGATCTCTGTTTGCCGAGAGTTATGAGAGCGTATTAATTAGATATAATAATCCGATTATAACTGCTTTGAGTGCAGACGGTACTGCAAATTTTGGTGAAATTAATATTGATGACGGTACAGGAAATACAAGAGTTGAGCTACAAGACGGTAATAATAGCTACAACAATAATTGGGAACCGGGACTTCCGGGTACTCAGGTTGAATTAGGTGCTGTGTTCCAATCTTTAACCGGTGTACTTTATTTCTCATTCTCTAATTACAAATTAGTACCGAGAAAAGATTCTGACTTTGTTGGTTATACCACTTCAATTCATGAGGGTGTTTCTCCACATCAATTTGAATTAAGCCAAAATTATCCTAATCCTTTTAATCCGGCAACTTCTATTAATTATTCAATTAAAGAAGCCGGTAATGTTAAAATGGAAATTTACAATCTGCTTGGTGAAAAAGTTAAAACAATAGTTGACCAGTATCAAGAAGCAGGAACATTTAAAGTAATTTTTGACGCTTCCGAACTCAATTCAGGAGTGTATTTCTACAAACTTACTTCAGGTTCACAAAATATCATTAAAAAAATGATGTTGGTGAAATAAGATTAATTCAGGGGCTGTTGATTGCAGCCCCCAAATTTTTAAAGAGATATGATAAAAAAGATTCTACCGCTTTTGATTGTAATATTACTGGTATTTATTTCAGGTTGTTCTGAAACTCCTACCGGTGTTGCTAAATCGAATTTGCCTCCAACTACAAAGCTATTTTTGTATCCTGATTCAACAGTTAGCCAACAACCAAGTCGTCTAAAAGTTTATTGGTGGGGTGATGATCCTGATGGTTTAGTTGTGGGTTTCTATTTTACTTGGGATGATATTAACTGGACATTCACTACAAAAAATGACAGTTTGTTTGCATTGCAAATTGGTGCGGCAGATACCAATTATATTTTCAAAGTTGCGGCAGCCGATAACGGCGGTAACGGTGTTTATGATAATCAAGTTGTTCAAAACGGAATAAATTTTGGTCCGGAACCATTTATTGATGCAAACGGTAATGGCAAATGGGATGTTGGTGAAAAATTTTACGATATTGGTTTAATTGACCCGAATCCGGCTTCTATACTGATACCAATTAAGAATACAGAACCTGAAATTTATTGGGATTCTCTTTCGGTTCTTCCGGCAGAAACTTTTCCTGTTATATCGGTTCGTTGGTTTGCTTCTGATTTAGACGGGGATGAAACAATTCAAAAAATTGAAATAGTATTAAATGATACTACAAATACAAGCAATTATGTTGCACTAAGAGGCTCAGTTAGGCTAGTTACTTTGAGGGTGCGTGATTTTACTTCTCCAAATCCGGATACTGAAATTTTAATAGATGGAGCTGAATTTAACATTAATCCGGAGCGGTTAAAAGGCATAAGGTTAAATGATACAAATAGAATTTTTGTTAGGGCTGTTGACCTTTCGGGAGCAACAACACCTTTTATTTCGCTTCCCGGCGCAAATCAATCTTGGTTTGTAAAAAAGCCCAAAGGAAATTTCCTTTTGGTTGATGATTACGCTACAAATGACGGCTCTGATCAATTTTATGTTAGCAAATTAGACAGCGTAAATGGTGGTGTTCTTAACGGTAAGTATGATATACTCAGAATCTCTGGTCCAAAAAGAACTTTTTTCACTTATGATTTTATTTTAACGCTTAAATTGTTCAGATATGTGCTTTGGTACACCGATGGTAATCCTTCAATTACTTATGCTCAAGGATATATAAATCAGTACTTAAATTTTGGCGGAAAAGTCTTTTTAGCTATGATGTTACCAAGAACTCCTCCCCCGGAGGCAATTGTTTTACAAGACTTTTTACCAATAGATTCACTATCAAATTTGGTGCCTTCTATCCCTAATTCAACTGAATTGATACCAGATGTATCAAATCCGGGAAGTTCAAGTTATCCCGTCTTAAAAGCGAGTATAAGTGTTTTCAGTATGTTTGGAATGTACACTTCTTCATCTGCTTTAAATATTTACAGAACAGGAAATAACACGGTGCCCGGAAGCGTAGGATTTTTTAACTCTACAAAAACATTGTTTTATTTGGGAGTGCCCTTACACCGTTTCGATGCAAATAATAATGCTATCGAATTTTTGAGGAAAGTTATTTTCGAAGATTTTGCTTACACACCGTGAGAAAAGAATGACAATTGTTAAAAAAATACTGATTCTGATAATTTCTGTTTTAACCATTCAGGTTTATTCTCAAACCGGTTCAATATCAGGAAAAATAATAGACGCTGTAAACAACGAAACTTTACCGGGCGTTAATGTGATTCTGAAAGGAACTTATTACGGTTCTGCTACCGATATTAACGGTGCTTACAGAATTGCCGGAATTTCTGCAGGTACTTACACTGTTGAAGTTTCATTTATCGGGTATAAAACGGTACAATACACCGGTATAAAAATTAATGCCGGCGAGAATTTAGTTATTGATGTTAAACTTGAAGAATCTGTTCTTACTTTAGGACAAGATGTGGTTGTTGTAGGCGATAAACCTTTAATTGATGTTGAAGAAACACAAAGTAAAAAATCAGTTTCCAGAGAAGATATTGATGTTTTAATTGTTGAAAATATCGGAGATATCATTAGTCAGCAAGCAGGTGTGGTTAAAGATGATAATTCGCTGCATATTAGAGGTGGTAGAGCTTATGAAAATGCTTTTCTATTAGACGGTGTTTCTGTTCAAGATCCACTTGCAGGTACAGGATTTGGTCTTCAATTGAGTGCCAATGCTCTTGAAGAAGTTGAGGTGATAACTGGCGGATTTAACGCAGAGTATGGACAAGCTACATCCGGTATTGTTAACGCAAGAACAAGGGAAGGGAATGTAAATAAATTTTCAGGGCAAATATCGTACAAAACTGATAATATTTTACCGTCAACTTCCTTTCACAATTTTAATATAGATATTTTCGAAGCCAATTTAAGTGGACCGGAACCTTTAACAATGATCTTACTTCCGGCATTGGGACTTAAAATTCCGGGTGAGTTATCTTTTTTCGGTAATATTTTTGTCGGGTTATCAGATGGTATTATTCAAGGTTATTATAAGCCGGAAAAAAGAAGTATATACTCAAGTACTTTTGGGGGCACAAGGTTTTCGCCTAAATTCGAGAATAGCTGGTTTTGGTTAGGTAAACTTACTTACAAACCTGAACCCACATTTAAAATTGGTTATTCATATAATCAATCGGTTAATGTTAATCAAAATTCTCAATCTCTGCAATCAAATTTGGAATATATTGAGCCAAGTCCGGGATATCAGTACGAGTTTCAAAATATTCTGAATCAAGCAAATGTATTTACTCATCAAAGTATCTATCACTCTATAGCCATTACTCACACTCTGAACACAAAAACTTTCTACGAACTAAAGTTTAACACTTTCTTTACGAATCTGCGTTCTGATGCAAACGGGCTTCCTTGGAATGAGTATAGACAACCAAAAGATTTCCCTAATTTTCCTGTAGAATATTATAACACAAACAGGGATACTGTAGGTATTATCCCCGGTGATGGTTTTTGGGATGTAGGTAACCCTTACACTTGGCACGATCATTACCTTCAAGAATTTTCAATAATTGGCGACATTACAAGTTTCTTTGACGAGAAAAATAAATTTAAAGCGGGCTTTAAATTCCAATTTCAGGAAATGCAAGTTGTTGATATTTATCAACCATGGGTAGGAACTCTCGGTTTGAACAATGACATCTATAAAGTATATCCTGCATTAGGAGCATTTTATCTGCAAGATAACATCAATTTTGGAGGAATGATTCTTAATTTTGGATTAAGGTACGATTTTTGGTTTCCCGGCAAATATGTTGATGATGCCATTGATAATCCCGATGTTGTTACAATTCCGGATGAAAATCGAAGTAGATATAAAGAAGAAAGTTTTAAGTGGTTTGATAACAGATATTTCAAAGCCAGATTAAGTCCAAGATTGGGTATTTCACACCCCATCACAGATAATCAGACATTATTTTTCTCTTATGGGCATTTTAGTAAATGGCCAAAGCCACAATTTGTTTACGCAAAGTTAGACCCTTACAATGCACAATCATCATTTCAAAGGTTCGGAAACCCAAATTTAAAGCCTGAAACAACAGTGGCTTATGAAATTGGTGTTAAAACACAATTTTCGGAAAATGATGTTTTAACAATTACTGCGTACTACAAGGATATATTTGACTATGTGAATACTCGCTCTGCAAGAATTTCTAGTGCCAGATTTGCCACACAAAGATTTATCACTTATGTGAATAGCGATTATGCCCGTTCAAGAGGTATTGAATTTGAGTACCGGAAGCGAATCGGGAAATGGTTTAACGCCTCTGCTTATATTTCATTTTCTGAAGTAACCGGAAAAAGCTCAAGTGCAGATGAGGGTGTTTTAATTGCAGCCGGAACGCTTGATGAATCTATCAGAGAACAATATGTGCCTTGGGATAGACCAATTCAGGCAAACCTCTTCGCAAATTTTTATGTTGCACCAAATGAGGCATTATTTGGATTTGCAAAGGGTATTTTAGATGATTATAATCTCAGTATTAGAGCTTTTTTTCAATCGGGTAAAAGATATACACCTGCCAATTTCACAGGAAATTTTGAAGTTGACGGCAGACCGGAGTATGAAACATCACGAACAGAAAGAAACTCGCAATTAGCAGACCCATGGTTTTATGTCGATTTAAATTTTGAAAAATATATTAAAATTGGCGGTATGCGTTTCAGTGTATTTGTAGAAATAAACAATGTATTTGACCGTCAAAATTCAGCTATAATAAATCCGGCAACCGGAAGGGCTTATGAGTATGGTGACCCTACACCAAATTCATGGAACGACCCACTGTACCCGGATTTACAAGCACCGTTAAATCCTTATCCGTTTAACCCTGCAAGATATCTTTCACGCAGGAATATTAAAGTTGGTTTGAGTTTCAGGTTTTAAAGAATACGAATATGCTTAAAAAATTACTAATACTTTTAATATTTTCATCGGTTTCTTACGCTCAACTTTTCCCGGTATTAGGTGAACAGAGAGCCGGAATATCAGCAGCACAGTTTTTAAAGATTGGTGTAGGCAGTAGAGCTGCTGCGCTTGGTGAGTCATTTGTTGCAATGTCAGATGATGCATCTGCTTTATATTGGAATCCTGCTGCATTGGTTCAATTTGATAAAAATCAGTTAATGTTTTCGCATAACGAATGGTTGGTTGACATAAAACATCAATTTGTGGGCGGTGTTTATCATCTAACGGATGTTGATGCAGTTGGTATTGCCGTTACGATGCTTAGAGTTGGCGATATGAAAGTTACAACTGAATTTGCTCCGTTTGGAACGGGTGAATATTTTACTTTTTCGGATTTTGCAATAGCAGTTACTTATTCCAGAAAAATGACCGATAAATTTAGTTTTGGAGGAACAGTAAGATATATTGAGGAAACACTCGATAAACTAAAGATGAGAGGAATTTTACTTGATATAGGTACATATTACTGGACAGGTTTAGGATCTACCAGGTTTGCAGTGGCATTTACAAACTTCGGAAACCAACTTTCACCTGAAGGAGAAGTTATGCTAGCCGGAAACCGTAAAAAATCTGATTGGCAGGAGTTTTCACCTCCAACAATGTTCAGGTTAGGCTTTGCATTTGAGCCATTTGAATCTGAGAATCAAAAATTGACTACAAGTATTCAGCTTAATCATCCAAATGATAACAGTGAAAATTTAGGATTGGGTGCCGAATACACTTACAAATTTCCGGAATTAGGTGCATCATTTATGCTAAGAGGCGGATATAAATTTAATGTTGACGAACAAGATGTAAGTTTGGGTGCAGGTGTGAAAGTTCCTATTTCGATTTCTGAATTTACCTTTGATTATGCCTTTGTCAATTTTGGCAGATTAGGTTCAGTTCACCGTATTTCTTTAATTCTCGGACTATAAAAGATGAAAAAGAGTTTTTATTTAGTTATCCTGTTTTTATTAATATTATTCTCCGGGTGTGGTGAGAAATTAGATTTATCTGTATTTCAAGACGATAAACAAGGCTCAAATATAACAGGTGATACCGTTTACATAAAATTAACTCCTGATTGGGAAGGTTTTAATCAGCCGGAAGATATTTTAGTAGGCAAAGATATTTTTATATATGTTGCCGATAAAGGAAATGACAGAGTTGTAATGTTAAATTTGAACGGTGATGTTTTAGGAAATTTACCTTTTAAACAACCTGTTGAATTGGCTCAAGATTACAGACTCAACCTCCTTGTTTGTGCAAAATTTGACACATTGGTTAACAATGTTCCGGTTTCTGTAAGTGCTGTGTATAAAGTTAATATGACAGGTGCAAACCATAATATTGCTTCTGCATCAGTAACCCGTTTATTACCAAAACCCGGTGCAGGTATAACGGAAATGGATAGAAGAATAGAATATACAGGTTTAGCCGTATTCTACAACAACTCGTTTTATGTTTCAAGAAGAGGACCAAATAACGGTAGTTTTGTTGACCCCGATAACTCAATTTTAATTTTTCTTCCTAAAGAATCGCCGGCAGGGGAGAGAATTGATACTCTAATAGGTAGAGTTCCGCTTTTAGAACCAACCGGTACCGGAATTCTTTCTGCAAACAGAATTAGTTCCTTGACGGCATTTAATGCCCGTAACATAGATTTTATTATGACTTTACAGGGTGAGAATGCCTTTAAAACTCAAGTTCTGACTTATGTAATATCTCAACAAGGCGAACAATACGAAATAAAAATTAGACCCGGCTCTGGTGAAGAATTGATGAAAGCCGGTAAGTTTTTAATGCCTGAAGATGTTACTTTAGACCGTTCAGGCAATATTTATGTAGCAGACAGTCAAAAGGATTCAATTTATGTATTTAATTCATTCGGTGATGAGTTAAATTCATTCGGCGGACTTTCCTTTTTTAGAGAGCCTTCGGCTGTAGCTCACTTTGACCGTACGCTTTATGTTGCAGATAGACAACTGAATAAAATATTTAGATTTACACTCTCTACAGAATTATAAAAAATAGCCGGACTTTCACCGAACCGGTA
>JACSRR010000016.1 GCA_014879635.1 Ignavibacteriaceae bacterium
ATTATTATATTTATTTTTTTTAACTTTACCGGTTATTACTCTAAAGTTGTTTGCAGTTAAAGCAGGAAATATCATCTTAGGAGATTTTTCAATGATGCAAAGAAAATCAGGATTGTTTTATAACAACCCTGATATGATTTCTATGTTAATCATTTCATTTTTAATTTTCGGAGTTAACGGGTTAAATCTTAATAATAATTATCTTTTAGCGATATTTTTTAATTATTTTGTTTTTACTTTTATTGTTGACAGATTCACAAAAAAATACACTATTGATTTTAATGTTTAATTTATTTGATTTTATTTTTTCTGATATGAACAGGTTAATAAATTTATTGAGGGTAAATGAATTATAACCCGGGTGAAATTGGTATAATTCTGATTTTTGCCATCTCGGTTTACGCAGCCGGAATACTTACCCGCTCAATAAAACTCACTTTTATTCCCGGAGCAATTTTAACTGCTCTGTGCGGCTGGTATTTTCTGAGAATCTATGACTACAACCTTTTCACACAACTCACTTCAGCATCCAATTTCCCTCAATTGTTAAGGGATGCTTCAATATCTCTAATTGCATTTTTTACAGGATTGGTTTTTAGCCCCTCTAAAATTAAGGAAATTAAGTTTAAAATATATAAACAGATATTTGTACATTTTCTACTTTTATTTAGTGTTGTTCTAATATTTTTAGTCCTAATTTATTTCAATGTTTACAATATCCAATATCTAATTAATTCGAACACAATTGGTTTACTGCTGTTATTTATACTCTTTATTTTTTCGGCTTCAAGTGAAACTCTGCTAATAAGTGAACCGGGCTCAGTAAATAATGAAACTAAATCTTTAATAAGACAAAGTGCTATTCTTAAAGAATTTTTTGGGTTAATAATATTATTATCCTCATTTTACTTTTTAACTGGTTATAATGAGGTACAAACACAAAACTTCTTCGCATTCTCAATTATTTGGAAGGTATTACTCTCCGGTATTATTGCAGGTATTTCAATACTACTTGCTTTTTCGGTCTCTAAAAAGTATTCGATATTTTTTATCATATTAATTACATCCGGTTATTCGATTTTCTTAACTCATAATAATATAAGCGTATTTCCTGTTTTCTTGATTGCAGGGTTAATTTTCTCTGCTTTCAAATCTGAAACCACAATTTTTGAAAAAAATTACAAAGTAATAACACCCTTTGTATTTGGCATTTTATACAGCTTGTTCTTTTTGGATGTAAAAATTGATTTTAGTCAAAATGCATTAATTGTAGCCTCAATACTTTTAACACTTAAAATATTATTACTTTACTCAGCTTATAAATTAAATCCGTCACTCTTTATTGAAGGTGACTCAATAAACAAATTTTCTTGGACAGGTTTAATCAGTTTCTCGGGATTAACTTTTATCTTTTTACTAAACGGTGAATTTTCAAATCTTGTTTCTGCACCGATCTTGTCAGGTTTAAATTTAGCGATTGTTCTAAGTCTGATATCCGGTAGCATTCTCTATTTTATATTCGGTAATGAAATTGAGAAAGAGAAGATTGTTGTAGAAGAGAAGACCGAAGAACTTATTTTACCTGAGGCTAATGAGTCACAATTTCAAAAAACTCACTTTCAAAACCCTCATTTTAATAAAACTACTGATAAGCTATTCTATGATCTTCTTTTCGATTTGGATATGCTTCACAGAAATTTTGAATCAAAGTTCTTTGATGAAATACAACAAGATTCAGCCGGATTAATTGCCGAAGTTATAAATATATATACTCGTAAATTTGAAGAAGCCGGTACTATAATTATTGACCCATCATTCACCCCTATTCAAATAAAAAGTGAATTAAA
>JACSRR010000050.1 GCA_014879635.1 Ignavibacteriaceae bacterium
ATAAATATATATAAATATAATCAAGGTTTGGGTTAGAATACTTAAAATCAAGATACTCTGAAGTTTTATTTGATTCTAATTGTTTATACTTTTTCGTGTCGTCGTAAAACCCTAACAGTTCTTTCTTTAATTGTTTTTTGGATACAACTATCTTATAGCCACTCAATTTTATAGACTTATCGTCCTTAAATTCTGAATTAAATAAAAATAAGCTTTTGAGATCTATCGAATAGAATGAAACCTGTTGAGTTAGACTTGTCCACCCCATTTCTAAATAGCCCCTTGTAGGTGTCCAGGAGGGAGTTAAATTTAAAATAGCTTTAAAGTAATTAAGATCACAAAGAAATTTTAAAGAGAAATCAGTTAATCTACGGAAAACTCCTTGCCCTCTGTATTCAGGCAGTGTAATAGTGTCTGATAACAATGCTATTGGGTAAATGTCGTCATTTAATTTATACTCAGATGCTACATATCCCCTAAAGGATATTATTTTATCATTTTCAGTAGCAACAAATGCTAAAACAGTATTGGAGAAAGGATTTTCTATATATTTCCAAGTAAAGAACTTTTTATTTAATTCAAAGTTTTTAGAATCCAACAATAAAGTAATTAGTTTTACTACTGCATTGAAGTCTTCTTTAACATATTGTCTGAAACAAATCATTGACATTTTTAAGGATAATTTTGTAAATTAGAAGACTTAATTTACTAAATAAATATTAATTCAGTATTAACTATCTCACATTGGAAACACAAAAAGAATCCATTAATATTGTAGTTATTTGTAAACTTTTTGATCAAAATGTTTATGATACTATTTTTCCGCTTACAAATTCAGTTAGGGTAAATCAGATTTTTGTTTTACGTGACAGTTCTGCAAAACCTATGAATCGTGTTTCATATATTTCATCTACATTAAAACCGGGATTTATGAGACATTTACATAGGTTTTATTTATCAATGAGTTTTAAATCTGAATCACCTGTTTTGTATTATGGCGTTTATGATTTTCCACATGCTATTATTGCAGTAGCTACCGCGTTTTTTAGGAGAAAAAAAAGCGTTTTTGGCTTTATTAGCAATCCGAATTATAATCGAGCGGGATTAAAAGGATTACTACTCGATTTTGCTTATAAAAAATGTTCTATTCTAACTACTCCGGGAAGTTTTTCAAAATCTGTTTTTATAAAAAAAGGCATTTTAGAGGAAAACATTTTTATTATTCCTAATGCAATTGATACTGAATATTATCAGTCAACTAAAGAAGAAAAAATTTATGATTTACTTTTTTTTGCCCGTCTTTCTTTTGAAAAACATCCTGAGTTATTTATTGATTTGGTTAAAACTTTAAAAAAAGAATACCCCGGTATAAAAGCTGCCATTGCCGGAACAGGTCCATTATCTACGAGTGTTAGTAAAACAGTTGAAGATTCCGGTCTCTTAGAAAATATTGTAATACTAGGCTATATACCTGACAGAGAATTAAAAAATTTATATTCGAAATCCAAAGTTTACTTAATGTTTTCTGAAACGGAAGGACAGCCAAGAACTGCTGTTGAAGCTATGGCTTGCGGTGTGCCCGTCATTCTTTCAAAAGCCGGTGATTGCGAAGATATTGTTACTGAAGGTATTGATGGACACATAGTTAGTGATTATAATGATGTTTACCGGTATGTTAACCATGTAAAAACTATCTTATTCTCAGGTGAGTATAACAAATATTCTCTGGCTGCGAGAAAAAAAGCTGAATCAAAATATAGTTATTCAGCACTCACAAAGCTGTCTCTTATACACATCT
>JACSRR010000243.1 GCA_014879635.1 Ignavibacteriaceae bacterium
CCTCCCTGTAAAAAACTATTTTTGCCGATTTTTAAACTAAAATTACATGGCTTTTTAGACTGCACTCGTTGACAGTGAACAGAAAGCCCGACGGGGTCGGGAGTGAAGGGTAATCCCGACAAGAATCGGGAGCAAAGGGTAAAAAAAATAGTTGACAAATTTAGTGGGTTGTGGATAGTTGATAGTGGATAGAAAAATGCAGTAAAGGGTAAAGGGGGGCGCAAGGCGCAGTAAAGGGTAGAAAAACGCAGTTGACAAATTTAGTGGGTAGTTCGCTACGCTTGCATTAGGTAGTGGGTAGATGCGATCCCGACCGGGTCGGGAGCAGTAAAGGGTAAAGGGTTATCCCGTCAGAGTCAGGACTAGAAACCAAGCACTAAGCACCAAGCACTAAGAACTTTTTTTTAACCTCGAACTCCCGCACCTCGAACACTTATACTTTGAAGAAGAGTTGTTTTTTGAAACTTAAAAATCCAAAAAGCCTTTTTTAGAAATTTGCAGCTGTGGCTTCTGTTTTCTTCCTGCTTTTTTTTACATTTAATATTGCAATTATTTTAGATTTGAACTCCCAATTATAGAATTTAAACCCTATGAAGTTTTTAATTACCGGCGGGTCCGGTTTTCTCGGTATTAATTTAACGAGGTTTTTGCTCAATAAAGGGCATAAAGTTGTTAATTTAGATTTTGCCGACTTTGATTACCCCGATTGTAAAGACAAAATTACCGATTATAGAGGCGATATCAGAAATATAGATGCCGTAAAAGAAGCGGTAGAAGGTATTGATATTGTTGTTCACTGTGCCGCAGCTCTTCCCCTTTATAGCGAAGAAGATATTTATACTACGGATGTTGACGGTACAAGAAATGTTATTGAAGAGGCTTTTAAGGCTGGAGTAAAACGCTTTATTCATATTTCCTCAACCGCTGTTTATGGTATTCCGGATCATCATCCTTTAAAGGAAGATGATAAATTGATTGGTGTAGGGCATTATGGGAAAGCTAAAATTTTAGCCGAAGAAGAATGTCTCAAGTTTCGTAAAAAAAATTATTGTGTTCCAATTTTAAGACCGAAATCATTTGTTGGACCGGAAAGATTGGGTGTTTTTGCTCTTTTTTATGACTGGGCAAAAGACGGGCACGGTTTTCCGATGATAGGAAACGGTAAAAACAGGTATCAATTGCTTGATGTTGAAGATTTATGCGAAGCTATTTGGCTTACCTCTACTTTAGATGAAGAAAGCGCAAACGATACTTTTAATATTGGCGCAAAAGAGTTTGAAACTATGCGTGAAGACTATCAAGCCGTTTTAGATGTTGCGGGTTTTGGTAAAAAAATAACCGGTCTGCCCGAAACTCCAATTATATTAACACTTAGGCTTTTAGAATTGTTGAAACTTTCTCCGCTCTATAAATGGGTTTATGAAACTGCTTCCAAAGATTCGTTTGTTTCTATTGAAAAAGCCGAAAGTAAAATCGGATTTTCGCCAAAGTATTCTAATAAAGATGCACTGATAAGAAATTATAAATGGTATTTAGAGAATCTAAACAACTTCGAAAATAAATCAGGGGTTTCTCATAGAGTGCCTTGGAAACAGGGAATATTAAAACTCGCAAAAATTTTTTTCTAACACTTAATTAAAAGGAGCTTTAAATGGCTGCTAAACATGATTACCTTAAAGATGTAATTGAACATATAGATATTAAAGAACATAACATTGTTGCTTTTGTTGATTCAATGGAAAAGATGGCTTTTCAAGCAAGAAATTTGAACCGTGCGGCTAAAATTTACGAAATGATGCTTAATGATAAAGATTGTATCGTAATTTTAACTCTTGCGGGCAGTTTATTTAGCGCCGGATTAAAGAAAGTTGTTCATGATATGGTTGAAAATAATATGGTTGACGCCATAGTTTCTACAGGTGCCTTAATGGTTGACCAAGATTTTTTTGAAGCCCTTGGTTATAAACACTACATCGGTTCCCCTTATGTTGATGATGCCGAACTAAGAGATTTAATGATTGACCGTATTTATGATACTTTTATTGACGAAGAAGAACTTAGAATTTGTGACGATACTACCGCAAAAATATTTGACACTTTAGAACCCCGTCCCTATTCTTCGCGTGAATTATTGCGTGAATTCGGAAAGTATTTAGAAATGAACGGCGGTCCAAAAGTTGATGATTCAATTATTTACACAGCCTATAAAAAGAATGTTCCAATTTTTGTGCCTGCATTTTCAGATTGTTCGGCGGGATTCGGATTTGTAGTGCACCAAACAAATAACCCTACGGCACATGTTTCGGTTGATTCTGCAAAAGATTTCTTAGAGTTAACTAAAATCAAAATTGCAAGCAAAGAATCCGGTATTTATATGATAGGCGGAGGAGTTCCAAAAAACTTTACTCAAGATATTGTTGTAGCTGCTGATATTTTACAAGAAAATTCTCCGATGCACAAATACGCCGTCCAAATTACGGTAGCAGACGAGAGAGACGGAGCTCTTTCAGGCTCAACATTAAAAGAAGCATCTTCTTGGGGTAAAGTAGATTTATCTTATGAGCAAATGGTTTACGCAGAAGCTACTATTGCTATGCCGCTTGTAACAGGTTATGCTTACCATAAAGGTGCTCATAAAAACCGCGTTCCAAGAGAATTTTCTAAAATGCTTGACAATGTAGGTGTTGAAGCTTAAAACTTTTTTCTTATGATAGAACTAAGGGGCTGATTTATTCACGCCCCTTTTTATTTTACACATCCTGAAATTTTAATTTAAGCCATTTTATTTTTCTTCTTAAATCTTAAGTTTAGCATTTCAACAAAAACAGAAAAAGCCATCGCAAAATAGATATACCCTTTAGGGATATGTTCTCCATAGCCTTCGGCAACAAGAGAGAATCCGATTAAAAGGAGGAAACTTAGTGCAAGCATTTTAACGGTTGGGTGTCTTTCAACAAAATCGCTGATACTTTTTGAGAAGAACATCATAAACGCCACCGAAATTAAAACCGCCGTTACCATTATCCAAAGTTTGTCAGCCATACCAATTGCAGTAATTACCGAATCTAAAGAAAAAACTATATCGAGAATCAGAATTTGTACAATTACGCTTGCAAATGTTGCGGCTTTAACAGTTGTTGAACTATCTTGACCTTCAAGTTTGTGGTGTATTTCGTATGTTGCTTTTGCTAATAGAAAAAGACCGCCGCTTAGAAGAATTAAATCACGCCCGGAGATTTCTTTACCGAGCACAGCAAAAAGCGGGTCGGTCAATTTCATAATCAGGGTGATAGAAAACAGGAGGAGAATACGGGTAATCATAGCAAGAGCAAGCCCGGTAATCCTTGCTTTATTTCTTTGATGCTCCGGCAATTTAGAAGACAAAATAGAAATAAAAATAATGTTATCGATGCCTAAAACAATTTCTAAAACTGTAAGAGTTAGAAGTGCGGCTAATACTTGAGAATCAAACAACCATTCCATTGATAACCTGTTAAAAAATTAAAATTTGTGAGCGAAAATTTAATCAAAATATACCTGTGACAATTGAAAAATTTTAAAAAAATTAAAGGTTTGTTTAATGCCTGAGTATTACCGGAAAAGCTGTGTAATCCCGTCTAAATTTCTTAAATTTGAAGTACAGATTTCAAAAAATAAAACTAAGGTTACAATGAACACTCAAGAATTTATAGCATTAGAAGAAAAATACGGTGCCCACAATTATCATCCTTTGGATGTTGTGATAAACAGAGGTGAAGGCGTGTGGGTATGGGATGTTGAAGGCAAAAAATATTTGGACTGTTTAGCTGCTTATTCGGCGGTTAATCAAGGACATTGCCATCCCAGAATTATAAATGTTTTGAAAGAACAGGCAAGTAAAATTACATTAACTTCAAGAGCTTTCAGAAACGATCAACTTCCTCTTCTTTGTAAAGAAATGTGCGAATTGACCGGATACGAAATGCTTTTACCTATGAATTCGGGTGCCGAAGCCGTTGAAACTGCTTTGAAAGCCGCAAGAAAATGGGGTTATAAAGTTAAGGGTGTTGCCGAAAACGAAGGTGAAATTTTAACTTGTACAAATAATTTTTCAGGTAGAACAATTTCTATTGTTAGTTTTTCAACCGAAGAGCAATATAAAGACGGGTTTGGTCCGTTTACTCCCGGATTCCGTAATATTGAATACGGTGATATATCTGCACTTGAAGCAGCCATTACTCCTAATACTGTTGCGTTTTTAGTTGAACCTATTCAAGGTGAAGCCGGTATAATTGTACCACCTGCAGGTTATCTCAAAGCTGCTTTCGAAATCTGCAAAAAGAACAATGTTTTATTTATTGCAGACGAAATTCAATCAGGTTTAGGAAGATCGGGCAAACTTTTCGCATTTAATTATGACGAAATTAAGCCTGATGTAGTAATTATCGGAAAGGCGCTTTCGGGCGGATGTTATCCGGTTTCTGCAGTTCTTTCGGGTAAAGAAGTTTTAGGCGTATTTAATCCGGGAGACCACGGCTCAACTTTTGGCGGTAATCCGCTTGGTGCATCAATTGCAAGAGAGAGCATTAAAGTTCTTATTGAAGAAAAATTAGTTGAAAATTCTTACGATTTAGGTATCTATTTCCGCGATAAATTAAATGCTATCAATTCTCCTCATGTTAAAGAAATTAGAGGGAAAGGATTGTTTATAGGCGTTGAATTGCATGAAAAAGCAGGCGGTGCAAGAAGATTCTGCGAAGCTTTAGCTAAACGCGGAATTCTTTGTAAAGAAACTCACACTCATGTGATTAGATTTGCTCCTCCGCTCGTAATTAAAAAAGAAGAGATAGATGAAGCTTTGGTTTCAATTAAAGAAGTTCTTTTAATGGCTTAATTAGCGGTTTGATTTGATATACCCGGGAGTTTTAGAAACTTCCGGGTTTTTTATTTTAAAACGGTGCTTCATACTAATAAAGAACGAAGCACCGTTTTGGGGTCAATCAATATTTAACTGAACATCCGTAAGGTTTGGTGGTTTTAGTTGTAACAGCTTCGCCTGCTAAAACTGAATTTAAAGCGTTAACAACATATTTTTCGGCTTTATCAATATCCGCTTTATCAGAGGAAGAGATGCTATCAATTGCACCGGCGTAAACTAAATTACCTTCCGGGTTGATAACATACATGTGAGGAGTAGTTTTTGCGTCATAGAGTTTACCGACTTTTCCGTCTTCGTCAATTAAGTAAGCTGCTGCGGCAAAACCGTGTGCATTAGAGCGTTTTGTAATTTCTTCGATAGAAAAATTCCCTTGTTTACCAGGAGCCGATGAACAGATAGCTAACCAGATTACTCCTTTTTCAGCGTATTCTTTTTGAAGTTTCTGCATATTTTTACCGTCATAATGTTTTTTTACGAAAGGGCAATCGTAGTTAATCCACTCTAAAACAACTGTTTTACCGGCAAAATCTGACAATGAGTGCGTATTACCTTTACTGTCTTTAAGCGTAAAGTTTGGTGCTTTGGAATCTATTGCCGCAGTTTGTGCAAACATAAATGATCCCGTTAAAAGAATTACAAAGAGGGAAGTTATGAAGATTTTTTTCATTATTACTCCTTAAGGTTTATTGTGTGATAAATATTTTTGACATTGCTTTTTCCCCAGCCGTTGGGGTTGTAAATTGCTAAGGTTAAATCGTTGATAGAAGTATCTCTGAAACTGTCAAGATTAAAGGTAACAGTAGCCGATGTACCCGAATATGTATAATTTTCGCCCGTAGTTTCAACCATTCCGCCGGAAACGGGGTAAACTAAAACTTCATCAAAATTGTATGAATTACCCGGGTTATTTGAAGAAATATTTACAATTAATGATTGATCAGACAATTTATGAGAAACTCTCAACAAACCATTTTCTTTTGGAATATTAGAGAAGTAACTTACAGTATTTTCATCCGGCTCAATCATTTCCAAATACTCTAACTGAACAACTTCATTTCCCGGGATACAAACATCTTTGCATGCCAGCCAAGAGACCTTAAACTTTAAGGGGTATGTGGCTCTAAAATTATCAGGCAGCGAAAAAAAGAAATTAGGTTTTCCTTTGAAGCCATAAGAGGCAAGTCCCTCAGATTCATATTTAGCAGGAAAAGGGAAATAAATATCAACGGGTATTTCTTCATCACCGTTAAGAATACTTATGTTGGTCTCCATACCTGCATCACCCGGATTGATCCAATAGATGTACCAATTATCTTTGATATCAAAGCTTGCGGCATAAACTATTTTACCGTCAATATTATAATCGGCGGTTAGGGGCGATATTTTAACAGTTACTAAAGTATCTGCCGTTGAAACAAAAAACGGAAATAAAATCGATAAAAGAAGTTTTAACATATAATTTTAACCTTTCATATTGGATTAGAGTTCATTTTTGACGAAAAAAACTTTGAGAAGTTCATAAACAATGGAAGTTTTTAGATAAATGCCTTCAAAATCTTTTATTAAATTACAAATTGTAAAAATAAATTAAAAGTGAAAATTGAATCCCGTAGAATTAATAATACAAAAAAGAAACGGCAAAGAACTACAGAAAGAAGATATTTATTATTTAATAGAATCATACACTAACGGTTCAATGCCTGATTATCAAATGTCGGCATTTTTAATGGCTTCTTTTATAAAAGGTTTGAGTAAAGATGAGACGGCGTGGTTAACTTCCGCAATGTTAGAGAGCGGTAAAACTTTAGACCTTTCAATGTTTCCCGGACCTAAAATAGGAAAGCATTCAACCGGCGGAATTGGGGATAAAACTACTCTGATTTTAACTCCTATTGCAATGGCTGCAGGAATTAAGGTGCCACAAATTACCGGTAGAGGCTTAGGGCACACCGGCGGTACTTTGGATAAATTGGATTCCATTCCCGGTTTTGACGGAAGACCCTCTTTAGAAAAATATAAAAAGCTGATTGATTATCCCGGTGGTTTTTTAGCTGGACAAACTGACGAAGTTGCCCCCGCCGACCGTTTAATGTACTCTCTCAGAGATGTTACAGGCACGGTTGAATCTATTCCCCTCATTACTGCCTCAATTATGAGCAAAAAAATTGCCGAAGGTACTGACGGAATGGTTTTTGATGTTAAAACCGGAAGCGGTGCTTTTATGAAAAGTTATGATGATTCTAAAGCGTTGGCAGAATCATTGATGTATACTGCCAAAGCTGCGGGTAAAAAGTCGCTGGCTATGATTACAGAAATGAGTCAGCCAATCGGGTATTTTTCAGGCAACTGGTTAGAGGTTTACGAATCTATTTTGATGTTGAACGGAGAATATACCGAAGATATCGCCGAAATTACGCTTGCCTTAGCCGGTGCTATGCTTTATTTAGGGGGTGTTGCCGATACTGTTGAAGCAGGCTACGAACAATCAATGTATATTTTAGAATCCGGAGATGCATTCGATAAATTTATTGAGATAATCAAAGTGCAGGGAGGCGATGTTGATTTAATCAGATTTCCCGAGAAGTACCCCGTAGCTCCCGAAATTGATTTTCTCTACGCTCCTTTTGACGGATTCTTAAAAAGCGTGAACGGTTACGAATTAGGGATGTGTCTGATTGATTTGGGCGCCGGCAGGTATAGAAAGGAGGATGTAATTGATTATACGGCAGGTTTAATCCTTACTATAAAAATAGGTGACCCAGTTAAAAAGGGGCAAAAAATAGGTGAAGTTAGAACAGCTAAAAGAGAAGTAATTGATCCGGTGAAAAAGCGGATTATGCAAGCTTTAGAGTTCAGTTTATATGCTCAACCTAAACTCAAATTAGTTAAAGAGATTTTATATTGATTGAATTGGATAACATCAACAATGAACCGGTAAGTACCGGGGCTCTCACCCGTATGTTTCATTCGTTAAACAGAATGCTGCCGGAAAATCAAAATTTGATTAAAATTGAAACTTCAACAGGGCTTGGTGAAGCTCTCGGAATTTTGGAGAA
Source organism: Ignavibacteriaceae bacterium (assembly GCA_014879635.1). Classification (GTDB taxonomy): domain Bacteria; phylum Bacteroidota; class Ignavibacteria; order Ignavibacteriales; family Ignavibacteriaceae; genus BA9. The sequence continues at coordinate 7,975 of JACSRR010000243.1, forward strand.
GTACGGTATTTCGCAAGTTCCGGTTTCTGAAGGAGATTATGTTGTCGGAATATTTTCGTACAGATCTTTTGCCCAACGGCTCAAAATATTATCGGATATCAGACTAATTATTAATGAGCTTACTGTTGAAGATTTTATTGAAGATGCGCCCTTTGTTAGAGTTACCGACGAGTTAAACGATGTGTTAGACAAGATGAATAAATCAGGTTCTATTCTGATAGGTGCTCCCGAACAAGTGCAAGGTATTCTTACTGCTCACGATATTTTCAGCTATTTTTACGGAATATCTTCACCTTATATTATGCTTGCCGAAATTGAGCTAACTCTAAGGCTTTTTATGAGAGCAGCGGCATCTGACGAAAAACTGATTGAATGTATAAAGTCAAGTTTGAGTTACAAATACCAGCCTGATAAACTACCGCAATCGTTAGAAGCTTTAGCTTTTGAAGAATATCAAAAAGTTATTACTACAAAGGATAATTGGTTAGTTTTTGAACCTGTTTTCGGCGGTAAAAGAGAATGGCTTATTGTGATTTTAAATGATATAAGAGAGTTAAGAAACGATGTTTTCCACTTTAGAAGACAGTTAACTCCGGCTGATACAAACCTTTTATTAAGGCACAGGAATTGGTTTCTGAAAAAAGCTAAAATTTTGGAAGCCAAAAGGAAGAGCTTACAATAATGGGAATAATTGAGTTAAAAGAGTATCAAAAACAATTTCAGACTGACTTTTTAAATTCTCCTTCGGGACTTTTTTTACTCGGAGCGTATCCATCTTCGGGCAAAACCTTGGCTATATGCGATTTGATTGCAAAAAATACCGGAGTATTTAAGAGAGTAGTTTATTTCACTGGCAGAAACGAGATTTTTACGGTACAGAGAATTTTGGACGGTTATGATTTGCCCGTTTTAGTTTTTGCTGCAGGCATTCAAAAATTGAGAGAGTTTGAATCGTCTTTAATTGAAAAATTGCAGAAATTACCCGAAAATCTTATTTTAATACTTCCCGGGGAGATTATGAATGTACCTGCGGGGGTAGTTTCGTTTAAATTTGAGTGGGATTTAGCGGTTTTTGATGATATTACAATAAATCATGAATCACTCACTTTTTTCGAAAATTACAAAGTGAAATTTAACCGCAGCCTTTTCGCTTTTGACAGTGCTTCAAATACGGGTTTTGATAAAGTAACCTCAAACTTCTTCAAAAATGTACCGTTCAAAAATGTGCCCGTAATAGAATGGAAACCCGAAGTTGTTTACACTGAAAACAAACTTGTTGCCTCAATAAATTCAAAAATTGTGAAATTTGAGAGATCAGAAGAGGAGATTGAAGTAATTGGTGAACTTAGAAAACTGCTTTCGACAATTTTTTATTCGGAAGAAGACAGAGAAAAACTGATTTATACACTCTGTTCGGCAACTTATTATAAAATAAACGGATTACTGTTTGACGGGAAAATAGAGTTTTCGGATAAAACAATTCTACCTTTAATTTTGAAGTTGGATGAATTAACTTCAGATGCAAAATTTGATTCACTACTTAAAATTCTTAAAACTTTTAAAGAAAACTTTGCGCCCGTAATTTATGTTAATAGTGATGAGGTAGTAACCTATCTTGAGGTTCTTTTTGACGAGCAAGATTTTAATGTTACAGGAATTACCTCATCTTCAGAAGAGAAAAATGTGAGTAATGACTCAATTGTTATAATTTCAGACGGTTCATTTGGGCAATTTAGATATAGCGGAAGAGATATAATACACTACGAACTTCCGGAAGAGAGTAAGACTTTTTACAGGCGAATCCCACCGCAAGGGTTTGTTAGTCGGGGGATGACAAATTACTTTTTCGAAGATAATACGGGCTCCATTCCTTTTGAGAGTGAGTTGATTTCAAGATACACTAATGATAAATAAGGAACTTAAAAAGAGATTTATGTGTCTAATAATATTAATTAAGAGTTTAAACAGGAGAAATAAATGATAAATAATTCGCTTAAAACAGTGTTTTTTATGACTTTGTTGACGGTTTTACTCGTATTAGCGGGTAATTTAATCGGCGGTCAGATGGGTATGATTTTTGCTTTAGTTTTGGCAATAGCAATGAATTTTGGTTCATACTGGTTTTCGGATAAAATAGTATTAAAAATGTACAGGGCGCAGGAAATTGACCGTAGCTCTGCACCGCAATTATTTGACATGGTTGCAGAATTAGCACAAAGAGCAAGTTTACCGATGCCAAGAATTTATGTTATTAATGACCAAACTCCGAACGCTTTTGCAACCGGGAGAAATCCCGATCATGCTGCGGTAGCTGTTACAACAGGTATCACAAGATTGTTAACTACCGAAGAGCTTGCCGGTGTAATGGCACACGAGTTGGCACATATTAAAAACCGGGATATATTAATTGGAACGATTGCCGCTACATTTGCTGGTGCTATAACATTGCTGGCTAACATGGCTCAATGGGCGCTTATTTTTGGCGGAAGAAGTTCGGATGACGATAACGGCGGAATTATCGGAAGTCTTTTGATGATTTTCTTAGCTCCTATTGCAGCTACATTAGTTCAGATGGCAGTTTCAAGGTCACGCGAGTATGTTGCAGATGCTGATGGAGCAAAAATTGCAAGAAATCCGCTTGCTTTAGCGAGTGCATTGGGTAAACTTTCGCAAATGAATGCAATTAAGCCTGTTGATCATGCTACACCCAATACAGCACACATGTTTATAGTATCTCCTTTATTAGGAGGAGGTTTAGCTAAATTATTTAGTACTCATCCGCCAATTGAAGAAAGAATCTCAAGATTAAAAGCTATTGCCAACGGAAGGGCATAAAGTTTAGCGGTGAAACACAATCAAAAACCTGCGGTGTTTTGCTAAACCGTTATTAAATGATAAATTAGAATTAATCAACATCTTGTCCCGGGCTCACAAAACCGGGACAAGTTATAATTCTTAACTGCTGATTAAACCTTTACTCCCGATTCTTGTCGGGATCACCCTTTACTCCCGACCCCGTCGGGCTTCCTGTTCACTGCCAACTGTCAGCGTTAGCGATCTGTTCACAGCGTTTCGCCCCCCTTCACTCCCGATTCTTGTCGGGATTACCCTTCAC
>JACSRR010000015.1 GCA_014879635.1 Ignavibacteriaceae bacterium
TTTTTCTAAAACTCTAAAAAGTAAATCCCCTTCCCTCCAAAAAGGGAAGGGGATAATAAAAACTAAGATGAATGTTCTTTAATAACTCTTGTTAACCATTTTACCATCGCAAAAATAGCGGCTGCTGCAATAAATGCTAAAATAAAATTAGTTACGAAGAAAAATACTTTATTGTCGTAAACTTCCCAGAGACCTGAAAGAACTCCTGAAAGTTTATTTCCTAATGAAGTAGATAGGAACCAACCACCCATCATAAGTGAAGTTATTCTCGACGGACTTAATTTAGAAACCAGTGAAAGACCCATAGGACTTAAACAAAGTTCACCGATAGTTACCACAAAGTAGGTACCTACTAACCACATAGAAGATGCGTGAACTTCACCGTTTCCTCCGGCAATAACAGCAAACATCATAACAATAGTTGAAAGTGCCGTAATAAAGAGACCCCATCCAATCTTTGCTGCAGTTGAGGGCTCTTTTCCTCTAATTCTCAGCATTCCGAAAAATCCGACCAAAACCGGAGTCAAAATCACAACGAAAAATGGGTTGATAGACTGGAAAATTTCAGTGGAAAGTAATTTAACCGGTTTAGTGTCAGAAAGTGTTGCTAACTCTGCAGCAGTGAACTTTGTAAAATAGGGATTCATCACATTTTTTTCAACTATTGCACCTGCAGTATCAATTTTAATATACTGTTTTGCAGTACTCATAGTTTTATAATAAATTGAAGAATCAGTACTTTTTGATTGATCAATTAACGGAACAGGAACATAAGTTACTTTTTTATCGATTGTTACTTTTAGGTTATCTTTGTAAACCTCTTCAGTCAAGCTGAATACATTAGCAACCGATTCAACTGTTGCAGGCAATTCTCTTGAAGTGTAATCTTTTGCCCAAATTGTAAGAGCAGCACCGTTTTGATGAAAAATTGCCCAGAAGATGATTACAACGCCGAAAATTGAAAGTAATGCGGCAATAGGTTCCTTTTCATCCTTATCAGCTCTTTTAAACAGTAAGAAATAGAATGTTACTACAGGGATACTAGCAAATACGAAAGCATCAGTTGATGGTGACCCGAATAAAGGAGAACCAAATAACATCATCGGTATAAACCATCCGGCTGCAAAGGCAATTGCACCCGGTACAAAAACCCAAAAAAGTATTGAACTGAGCTTTTGGTCAGTATCTCTAACGGGTTTTCTAATATCGGCTTCTTTGATATTTTTTAATCCAAAAAACATCCAAACCACACCAATTAACATACCAATACCGGCACCGGCAAAAGCATATCCCCAACCATACTCATTTCTTAAATAAGCAGCAACAAAGTTACATACAAAGGCACCTATATTAATACCCATGTAGAAAATATTAAATCCTGAATCCTTTAATTGACGGTATTTATCATTTGAATATAAATTACCGACTAAAGTGGAAATATTTGGTTTGAAAAATCCGTTACCAACAATAATTAGTAGCAGTGAAGGCCATAGAGTTGCTTCTGAATGAATCGAAAGCCCGAAGTACCCTAACGCCATTAAAATACCGCCGATAAAAATTGCATTAATGTAGCCTAAAACTCTATCTGCAAGTAGCCCTCCTAAAAAAGGAGTCAGATAAACTAATGCAATATATGTACCATAAACATCTGCAGCTTGAAAATTTGAATAACCTAAACCTTTAGCTTTATCATCTATCATGTACAGAACGAAAATACCCAACATTAAATAATAGCCGAATCTTTCCCACATCTCTGTAAAAAACAGAACCGGCAATCCTTTTGGATGCTCTTTAAACATATACAACTGTCTCTTATACACATCTGACGCTGCCGACGAC
>JACSRR010000132.1 GCA_014879635.1 Ignavibacteriaceae bacterium
TAAATCAATTTGAGTATTTACCTTCATCAGGTACACTAAATGAAATTAACGAATTATCTCTCAATTTAAAATTTGATAAAAAATATGAGATAAATACAAGTCCGGTTTTAGTATCAAAAAGTCTTGAAGGAATTATATTAAATTATCAGGATGCCGAAAGATTTGCCGTTAGAAATTTACCCTCAATTGCATCAGATACTACTTATAATTGGGTAGTTCCTGGAGCAGATTATATCAAATTAGGAGTAGGAAGTGAAGGAATTTTCAGGGTTTATGGATCAGATATCCAAAATCTCGGAATAAATCTAAATGAGATTATCCCGGCAAATATCCAACTAATACAAAGAGGTAATCAAGTACCTTTTTACTTAAAACTTGCCCAGCAAAACACTTTTGGTTTGTCTGATTATATTGAGTTTGTCGGAGTACCTAATTTTACCCCCAATGAATTATACAGACAAAATTCCGGAGAGTTCGATTATTATTGGGATAGATTTGACAAATACACCGATACTACCGTTTATTGGTTAACTTTTACCGGCGGGAGCGGTTTACAAGTGCCACTCCAAAACGGAAATACAGGAACCACAATTGACACCTTAGAGTATCATTCTTCCAAATTCCATTTCGAAAATAATTCTTGGTTTATCCTGCCGGGTACCATCACCAATTTAGAACAGCCATTTTATAGAGGTTTAAAAAGCTGGGTTTGGGATGGTTTTTCGGTTCAAACAAGAACATACAGGAATTTAACTGTTCGTGATGTAGTACCCGAAAAAACATTTAATTTCTCGGCAAAAGTTGTTTCTGCTGCTTTATCTGTTCAAGCTAATTCACACATTGTAACTTTAGCTGTTAATAATGCCAATTTAACCAGAGATTCTATAATAATGCCTCGTTATACTTCGGGAGTACTCACCGGTACAGAATCAACAAATGTACTTACCGAAGGATTAAATACGGTTTATGTTAGAAATCACGCAAACGCTGCCGAAATTAATGTCTGTTATACAGATTGGATTGACGCAATTTACCCAAGATACAATAATTTAAGGTTTGGAAGTTTGGTTATGTATTTTACCGAAACTCCCGTAAAACAATTAAAAACCATCAAGTTAACATCTGCCTCAGATAGCACAATTGTTTGGAAAAAATCAGACAGTTACACAAAAATATTCACAAGTTCATCTCAGAACAGCGCCTATTTTAACGACTCAACAGACAATAACACTGTCTATTATGTAGCAAAAGATAGTGCAGTTCTTAAACCGGTAATCTACTACACAAAAAAAATGAAAAACTTGAGGGCTGCAGAAAATCAGGCAGATTTAATCATCATTTCACACAAATATTTGATGGAAGGTGTTTCGGTTTATGCAAACGCTACAGCACAAAATACCGGCTTAAATGTTAAAATTATTGATGTTGATGATATTTACGATGAATTTAATTACGGCTTTTTTAGTCCCGAACCAATACGCGATTTTTTAAGGATGACACACTCAAATTGGCAATCTCCGTTACCCGAGTATCTATACTTAATAGGAGCAGCTAATTATGATTATCAATTGGGCAAATACAAAGCTAACACCGGATTCCCTAAAAAATTGAACTTGGTGCCTTCTTATGGTGCTCCGGTCAGTGATGTGTTTTTTTCAGTGTGGGACACAACCGGCGTTTACATTCCACAGTTCAAAACAGGCAGACTTCCCGCAAAAAACTCTGACGAAATATTGTATTATCTTTCAAAAGTTAATAAATACCGCACAGAAAATTTTGATGATTTTAACAAGGCAGTTATTTTATTTTCTGGAGGACTAACCAATGACCCGCTCCAAATTCAACAATTTAAAAGCGTTCATGACAATGTAAATAGTCAGCTTTTCTTGAGCCAACCCTACAATTTTGATTCTAAACATTTCTACAAAACTTTGGATCCGATTACTAACTTCGGTCCTTACACAAGCGAAGAAATTACGGAAAGGATTCAAAGAGGCGGTTTATTTATTTCTTATGTTGGGCACAGCGGCACACAAACATGGGATAACTCAATTACCGACATTTTGCAATTGCGAAATTCAAGAAATAAATCGTCGCTTATAACCGATTTCGGATGTTCAACCACAAGGTTTGCGGAACCTGACTTTACAAGTTTTGGCGAATTGTTTGTTACTTCGCAGAGCGGTCAGGCTTTAGGATATATCGGCAACTCTTCGGTCGGGTTTTCATCTACTGCAACAACGGCACCTTTCGAATTCTATAATACAATATTAAACGATTCGATTGGAAACCCGGCTTCTGCTTTACACAAAACAAAATTAAATATGATCCAAAAATATGGTTTTAGCGATGTCATTAAAATATTTCTTTTGTGTAATACTTATATAGGCGATCCTACAATTGAATTAAAAGTGCCTAAGAAACCGAACTTGGTTGTGAGAGCTTCCGATTTATCACTTTCAAACTTTCCCGTTACAAATGCAATTGATTCTGTAGAGTTAAAATTTAAGGTGAGAAATTTTGGAACTACAATAGAATCCAATTTTTCAGTTTCAATTAAAAGTGAAAACAATCAAACACTGATAGTTGATACATTGTTCTCGAAAATTATAACGGGCTTTGAAGACTCGGTTCTTGTAAAATTGCCGGTTAAAAATTATCCGGGTGAGCACAGAGTTAGAATTGAGGTTAACCCCGAAAGAACTATTGAGGAATATTATTACGATGATAATTTACTAAATTACTCGTTTTTTGTTTCTAACATAGCAGTTCAAAACCCGCTTAAGTATTTAAATCAATCATCCGTTGATTCTTTATTGGTGTTTGTGAATCCGGGAGTTAAACCCGAAGAAGAAAAACTCACTCTAGAATTTTCAAACAATCCCGGTTTTTCTAATATTATCAGAAGGGAACAGGCATTTTCAACATTTTTTACATCGCTTAAATTAGATTTCTTGGAAGAGAATAAAAGATTTTGGTTTAGGATTAAAAATTTCTCCGATGATACATTTAGCGAGGGACGGTCGTTCCTGAAAACCGGTAAAAACGGGTATAAAATTAACGATAATTTTAGTTTTGCAGGATTACAATCAAACAATATTGCAATTCAAAATGATGGCGTAAAACTTCAAGGTGATACCATTCCCATTTTTGTAATGTCAGCCGGAGCGTATGACGGTTTCTCTGCGGTAATTGCGGTAAACAACATCAATTATGTGCTTGAAAATACTCTTGGCGGTCACCATGTAAGTGTTTTTAACAGTGCAGATTGGAGTTTTAAATTTGCCCGCTATTTTAATTTTGCTGCTTCAGGACCTACCGGTACAGAAAGTTACAAGGCAATGTTAGATTCTCTCACAGAAAACGATATTCTTGTAGTTGCAGTTAGTGACAACGGTAGAATTACGGATGCTCAATTAACAGCAAGAATCAAAACATTCGGAAGTGTTAAGGTTGACAGTATGAACGGAAGCTTTAGAAGTTCTTGGGCTATGATAGGAAGAAAAGGAGCTGCGCCCGGCTCAATTCTCGAAGGTTTCAGCAGACCTTTTAACGGTAGAGTAACTTTGGAAGATACCGTGTTTAATTTTGCAACTTCCGGATTTATTATGACTGATGCTATTGGTCCCTCAAACAATTGGCAAGAGATACAGATTGTAAAAAATGAAGAGGTTCCGGGTCAGATTAAAGCTACTCTTTTTGGTGGTAATAGCATTTCCGGTAATTTTGAAGATCTCGGCGAAATTGACATTTCAACCGGCACAAATTCCCTGAACATTTTGAATCAAAGAGCTTTTAATTATTCGAAAATTAAATTTGATTTAATACAAGGAGCAGCTGAAAATTCTCCCGTGGTAAATTCAGTATCCGTTAATTATTCGGAATTACCGGATATCGGGCTGAATTATCAATCAATTTCGAGTATAAACGACACTCTTAAAATTAAAGAAGATCTTTCGATACCTTTCACAGTTTCTAACGGGGGAATGAGTTCCGCAACAAATTTCAGAGTGTTAGTTGAGCTTAGAGACCCTAATGATTCGGCAACAGTTATCTTCAATCAAGACAATATTTCCATAAGTGCATTAAATAGACGGGATTTTGTTGTAACCGGAAAAGTGGGAAATAAAAGCGGAAATTACACGCTTATTTTCAGAGTTGACCCGGATAACAGAATCAATGAGGCTACAAAAGATAACAACAATTATTCATTGCGGTTCTTTGGAACTAACGACTCAATTGCACCCGAAGTTAAATTAACTATTGACGGTAACGAAATATATTCAGGTGATTTTATAAGCGCCACACCCCTTATTAAAGTAGAATTATACGACGATACAGATCTTAGTATTACAGACACAACAGCTATTAGAATCAGATTAAATGAAGTACCGGTATTTTTTAGTTCGCCCGAAGTTACTTATTCATTTAACCAATCTAACCCAAAAGTAGTTGTAGAGTATAAGCCCAAACTTTCTGACGGTGAGTATTTCCTTAGAGTTTCGGGAGTTAACGCTTTCGGAATTCCGGCTGATACTTCGGGATTAAATAAATACTTTTCGGTAATGAACGAACCGAGAATATTAAATGTATATAATTTCCCAAATCCTTTTAAAGACGACACTTATTTTACTTTTAGGCTTTCGCAAATTCCGGACGAACTCAAAATAAACATATACACAATTGCAGGAAGAAAAATTAGAACAATTGATGTGCCTGTTAATTCTACCTCTTATGATTTCAATAAAATTTATTGGGACGGAAGAGACGAAGACGGAGATCAACTTGCAAACGGTGTATATATCTACCGCGTTATTATGAAAAAAGGGGACAAGGTGGAAAGAATTACTGAGAAATTGGCTATTGTAAGGTAAAGATTAGTGGGTTGTGTGTAAATTTAGTGGGTAGTGGGTTGTGGATAGTGGGTAAATTTAGTGGGTAGTGGGTTGTAGATAGTGGGTAGGAAAGAGCAGTGAACAGTTCGTTTCACTTACAGGTCGCTTCGCTGACAGTTGACAGGAAGCCCGGCTGTGTCGGGATTGAACCCCGCACTCCGGCTCCCGACCGGGTCGGGACCGCAACTTGAACAATTTTATCCTGCTTCAGGCAATTTTAGTTGATAGTGGGTAGAAAAAAATTGTTAATTTATCAGAATATATAGCAGCAAATATTCATTTATTCATTATCCAAATCCACTTTTCACGCACTCTAATTTAAAGTATGAATTTCATTCTTTTCATGAAACATAAAATATGGTTCATGGTTAATGCTAATTTCAATTTTTTCTATAATGAAGAACTGTTATGCCGCAAGAGAAGCTATTTGCCTGCACAAGCTTTAAATTTAATTTGTCCTGAACCTTACCGAATATTGTTAATCCTTCTTTTATAGCGACGGGATTTACAAATAAATGGTACTCGTCAATTAAGTTTTCTTTTACAAGATTGGAAACAAAACCGGCTCCTCCATAAACAATTATATCTTTACCTTCTTCATTTTTTATTTTTGAAATTTCATCCTTCAAGTCACCTTTTGCAAGAATAGTATTTGCCCACACTGATGTTTCGAGTGTTTTAGTAAATACAACTTTTGGCGTTTCTATAAATTTTTTTGCGGCATCAAATTCAGGGTCTTCGGGATTTTTTAGTACATTTGTCCAATGTGAAATAAATCCATCGGTCATTTTTCTACCCAAAAGGATTGTGTCAAAAGAGTTTGTAAGTGACTTTGTGTATTTTATTAATTCACTATCCCATTCAAACGACACCCAATCCAGCTCACCATTAGGTCCAGCCACATAACCGTTTACTGTTATTTGCATCTGTAATATTAGTTTTCTCAAATTTTCTCCAATTTGTAATTTTAAGATGTAAATTACTATGTATAAGAAAATTATCCAAAATGAAATTTCTTATCTTGGGGATGTTACAGAGTTTCTTTTAAAACAAACAAACCTGTATCGATTTTTTAACGGCAGATAAATAATTATTGTTTGCATATTGAACTGCATAAAACCTGGTAAAACAAGCCTGGATTTATTAGGGAGCCGAAGCTCCCTTATATTTATTTCATTAATACCATTTTCTTCATTTCTCTGAAATTACCGGCGCCATCAACTTGTTTACTATATATAACATAAAAGTAAATTCCTGAAGACAACCCGTCTGAATTAAATAAAACTTCGTGATAACCTGCTTGTTGTTCCGAATCTACTAATGAGGTGACTTTCTGACCTATCATATTAAATACATCAATCTTTACATCACTTGTAAATGGCAATCCATACCTAATAGTTGTTGAAGGATTAAAGGGGTTCGGGTAGTTTTGTGATATACTATAATTTACAGGTAATCCTGTTATAACCTCTATGGTGCTACTAAGATTGGTAGTACCGTCAAAATCAATTTGTTTTAATCTATATTCATATTTACCGGGAGTAAGATTTTGATCAACAAACCTGTAATGAGTCGGGGTGCTTTTTGTACCGTTTCCTTCAATAAAACCGATAGATTCCCAAAAACTGCTTCCATTTTTTTTTCGTTCAATTTCAAATCCTGAGTTATTTGTTTCGGTAGCTGTTTGCCAAATAAGGGTAAATCCGGAGCCATTTACTTCTGCAGTAAAGGAAACTAACTCAACAGGTATTACCGGATGTGCAGTAGATAGGATTGTACCGCCGTCTCCAACCACCCAACCGTTATTATTATCCGTAAAATGGACTGAGGACAACTCATATGTAGTTCCGCCTCCCTGTTGTGTCCAAAAAATCCCGCCTGTGGTTGTATGTAAGATTGTGCCCTCACCTCCAACCGCCCACCCGGTATTATTATCCGTAAAGTGGACTGAGTACAAATTTGATGAAGATGGGTTTGATTGTTGTGTCCAAAAAATACCGCCTGTGGTTGTATGTAAGATTGTGCCGTCACTTCCAACCACCCAACCGTTATTGTTATCAGTAAAAAAAACTGAATGCAAAGACTCAAGAGTTCCGCTTGGCGGTTGTGTCCAGTTTAACCCCCCGTTTATTGTTTTGACGATGGTGCCAAGGTCACCAACCGCCCACCCGTTATTGTTATCCGTAAAATAGACTGAGTATAACCAAGTTACATTACCGATTACCTGTTGTGTCCAGTTAGCACCTCCGTTTGTTGTTTTGAGGACTTTGCCACTAAAACCAACCGCCCACCCGTTATTGTTATCCGTAAAATAAATTGAGTTCAAACCATCATTAGTACTGATTAATTGTTGTGTCCAGTTACTCCCCCCGTTAGTTGTATGTAGGATGAAGTTATTATTACTACCATCATCAATGCTTCCAAGCACCCAACCGTTATTGTTATCAGTAAAATGGACTGAAGACAAAGGCTGTGTAGTTCCGCTTTGCTGTTGTGCCCAGTTAACTCCACCGTTGGTTGTATATAAGAGGGTGCCGAAATCACCCACTGCCCAACCGTTATTGTTATCCGTAAAATAGACTGAGGACAAATAAACTGTGGTACCCTTTGACTGTTGAGTCCAATCTACCCCCCCGTTGGTTGTATGTAGGATGGTGCCCGCATCACCAACCGCCCAGCCATTATTGTTATCAATAAAATAGACTGAGTACAAATGCTTTGTAGTTCCGCTTAGCTGTTGAGTCCAATTTACCCCCCCGTTGGTAGTATATAAGATGGTGCCGGAGTAACCAACCGCCCAACCGTTATTGTTATCCGTAAAATAGACTGAAGACAAATCCAATGTAGTTTCGCTTGACTGTTGCGTCCATGTATTTCCGTTAGTTGTATGTAGGATGGTGCCCGCATCACCAACCACCCATCCTTTATTGTTATCCGTAAAATAGACTGAGTACAATGTCTCTGTAGTTATGACGCTTCGCTCGTTAATCCAGTTAACCCCCCCATTGGTTGTATTTTGGATTGTACCGGCTTCTCCAACCACCCATCCGTTATTGTTATCCGCAAAATGAACGGAATAACACCTTTCAAAAAAATTATTTTGAAAATTCCAGTTACTTCCCCCGTTAGTTGTGTGTAGGATGATGCTGTTGGAACTACCATCATCAAAAACTCCAACCACCCAACCTGTATTGTTATCCGTAAAATGGACTGAGGAGAAATTATGTGTGTTTCCGCTTGTCTGTTGTGTCCAGTTAACACCCCCGTTGGTTGTATTGAGGATGGTGCCGGAGTAACCAACCGCCCAACCGTTATTGTTATTAGTAAAATAGACTGAGTACAAACTATTTGTAGTTCCGCTTACTTGTTGTGTCCAATTTACCCCCCCGTTGGTTGTATGTAGGATGGTGCCGAGGTAACCAACCGCCCAACCGTTACTGTTATCAGTAAAATAGACTGACTTCAAATTATTCCCCTGTGGTAAGGGGTTTTGCCAAAACCACTGTGCATTAAGAATTGCACTAATGCTAATTGTCATTAAAAGTGTGAATGTTGTTTTGATATTTGCTCCTTGTTTTTACGCTTTCTATCTAAAGAAGTAGTTCCCAAAAATAATTTATTTGTTATAATTATCCAAACTTAATATTTCTATTGATTTTCATTAAAAAACTTTTTTCCGTTGTCAGAAGAAGTATTTATTATTCGAAATCTATTTCATCAATACCATTTTTTTCACTTCTCTGAATTTACCGGCACCATCAACTTGTTTACTATTTATTACATAAAAGTAAATACCTGAAGATAACCCGTCTGAATTAAATAAAACTTCGTGAAAACCTGCTTGCTGCTCCGTATCTATCAATGACTTTACTCTCTGACCTATCATATCATAAACATCAATCTTTACATCACTTGTAAAAGGTAAACCGTACCTAATAGTTGTTGACGGATTAAAGGGGTTAGGGTAATTTTGTGATAAGGAATAATTTACCGGTATTGCCGGCTCTTGATCATTGATAAATGTAACCCCACCATTAGTTGTCTTTAGGATTGTTCCGGCTTCTCCAACTATCCATCCGTTGTTTTTATCCGTAAAATAAACTGAACTCAAATAGAATGTAGTTCCGCTTGGTTGTGGCATCCAGTTAGTTCCTCCGTCGGTTGTGTTCAAGATTGTTCCAGCTTCTCCAACCACCCAACCGTTATTTTTATCAGTAAAATAGACTGAATATAAACTTTTATAAGTGCCGGTTGACTGTGCTTTCCAGGTTGTTCCCCCGTTGGTTGTCTTTAGGATTGTGCCTGACCTACCACATACCCAGCCTGTATTGGAATCAATAAAATACACTGAATATAAGCTGTTTGTGGTACCACTATTCTGTGATCCCCAGTTTGTACCCCCGTTGAAGGTCTTCAAGATATAACCACCTTGTGCAACTATCCAACCGTTGATGGTATCTGTAAAATAAACTGAGTATAAATGATTCAATATCAAACTATTTGGTATTTTTGTCCAAGTTGTTCCCCCATTTGTTGTCTTTAGGATTGTACTCCACCATCCAACCGCACATCCATTATTTTTATCTGAAAAATGGACTGCATACAAATCATAAGAAGTTGGACCATATTGTGATGCCCAGTTAGTTCCCCCGTTGGTGGTCTTGGAGATTCTGGCATTATTTCCAACTAACCATCCGTTGTTGTTATCAATAAAATGAACCGAATTAAAATCTATTGTTCCGGATGTCCTTACTGTCCAGTTTGCTCCCCCGTTAGTTGTCTTCAGGATTGTGCCATAATCTCCGGCTGCCCATCCTGTATTGTTATCTGCAAAATGTACTGAGTTCAAAAAAGTGTAATTTCCGCTTGACTGTAAAGTCCAGTTTGCACCCCCGTTAGTTGTCATTAGGATTAAACCATAATCTCCAACTGCACATCCGGTATAGTTATCAGTAAAATGTACTGAAAGTAAACTCCTTGTAGTTCCGGAAGCTTGTGATGTCCAGATTTTACCGCCATTAGTTGTCATTATGACTTTGCCATCATTCCCAACAGCCCAGCCGGTATTTTTATCCGTAAAATAGATAGAGTTCAGCAAGCTTGTAGTTTCACTTGATTGTATAGACCAGATTGCTCCCCCATCGGTTGTATTTAAGATAGTGCCTAATTCTCCTGCTGCCCATCCAGTGGTACTATCCGTAAAAAGGACTGCATACAACCATCTTGTTGTACCACTTACTTGTACAGTCCAGTTTATTCCTCCGTTTGTTGTTTTAAAAGTTGTACCTGTTTTACCTACTACCCACCCGTTATTGTTATCTGTAAAATGGACTGAAAACAACGGATTTGTAGTCCCAATTGTCTGTGTTATCCAGTTTGAACCTCCGTTGGTTGTCTTTATAATTGTGCCGGAATTACCAACCACCCAACCGGTATTATTATCAGTAAAAAAAACCGAATTAAAGTTAACTATTCCGGATGTCATTGCCGACCAGAATGTACCCCCGTTAGTAGTCTTTAGGAGTATGCCATTATCTCCAACAGCCCAGCCCGTATTGTTATCTGTAAAATAGACAGAGTTCAATTGATATGAAATTCCTGATGTCTGTGCAATCCAGTTTATACCCCCGTTGGTTGTTTGTAGTATTGTACCGGAACCACCAATCGCCCATCCTGTATTGTTATCAATAAAAAAAACTGATCTTAACGGACTACCTTGTGGTAAAGGGTTTTGCCAAAACCATTGCGCATTAAGAATTGCCGAAATACTAATTGTTAATAAGAGTGTAAATGTTGCTTTCATCATAACTCCTTGTGTTTCCTCTTGAATTTAATATCCAAACTTAAGATTCCTATTGATTTTCATTATTCGAAATCTATTTCATTAATACCATTTTCTTCACTTCTGAGAATTTACCTGTACCATCAACTTGTTTACTATTTATTACATAAAAGTAAATACCTGATGTTAACCCGTCTGTATTAAATAAAACTTCGTGATGACCAGGTTGCTGTTCTGTATCTAACAACGAGGTGACTTTCTGACCTATCATATCATATACATCAATCTTTACATTGCTTACAAAAGGTAATCCGTACCTAATTGTTGTTGAAGGATTAAAGGGATTAGGGTAATTTTGTGATAAGGAATAATTTGCAGGT
>JACSRR010000441.1 GCA_014879635.1 Ignavibacteriaceae bacterium
TCCGTCGTCGGCAGCGTCAGATGTGTATAAGAGACAGTAGTAGTACTGTTTCCGATAATATTTGGATAATCAAGCTCATGATCTAAACCTTGCCACTGCTCAATAGTCATTAAGCCCGAGCAGAGCCGTATCATATATTCTAATGAGTGAAGACAGAGAACTTCTGTTGAGGTAGTGGTGCCATCCATATCCATTAAAACAGCTTTAATTTCTACTAAAGGCTTTGAGGGTTTAGGAGCAAGAGCATAAATATCAAAAGGGGGGAATATGTAAGAAGGATTGTTAACAATTACAAATTCATTACCCATTGATGAGAACTGCGATCTTGCAGTTAAATTATCGACATAACTAATAGCCATAAGATCTTTACTTAATAATATTTTTAGCGAATTCCATTATAGAATTGAGTGTTTTTTTGTCATCCCCCTCAGCATAAAAGCGAATAAGCGGTTCTGTTTCGGATGCACGAATCAAAAGCCAGGAATTTTGCCCTTCAAGTCTGAACTTTAAACCATTTACGATACCTCTTGAAGAATAAAATTCAGAAACACTTTTTACATTTAAACCGGCTATTTTTTTGTATGGTGTAGAGAAAAAACCCGGGAGAAAAGTCAATCTATCCTCTTTTTTATAGGGTAAATCAATTCTGTCGTAGAAAATTGAGCCGTAAATCTTTCTTATATCATCAACTAAATTACTTAGTTTTTTATAACCCGAATCTGCAAGGATTTCCATTAAAATTAAAGTAAATAAAATTCCGTCTCTTTCAGGAATATGCTTTGAGATACCGAAACCACCGCTCTCTTCAAACCCGAATGCTACATTTTCGTTTAACATTGCTTCACAAATAAATTTGAAACCTACTTGAACATCTATAACATCTCTATCCCCAAGCGGTAATTTTAATAATTTATCTGTAACTGAAGAAGTTTTAGCAATATTACCGGGATACAAATTATTTGAAGTGAAATAGTGAGCAAAAATAAGGATCAGCTCTTGAGCACTCAAATATTCGCCGGTATCAAGAACAACACCCATTCTATCAGCATCACCATCGGTTGCAACTCCAAAAGAAAAGTCGTGTTCAGATGATAATTCTTCCATTAAAGGAGTTAAATTAATTTCAACAGGTTCTGGGTTTCTTCCATAAAATTGAGTATCCGGTTCGGAGAAAATGGATTTAGATTCTATTCCGTTAGATTTTAAAATATTTCCGATAAACGAGCCTGCAGCCCCACCCATAGAATCAATTAGGATTTTAACACCTTTTTTGCGAATGACTTTGAAGTCAACTAAATTATCTAATGCTTTGATGTAATTAATTTCGAAATTAGAGAGCGAAAAACCATCTTCAGTCTGAACGAGATTTTGACCCAATTGCATTTCAACTTTAGCGGTTTCTTCAGTAAAAAAAGAACCGCCGTAAGAACCTTTAAATTTTACACCGTTATACTCAGAAGGGTTGTGGCTTGCTGTAATCATCACACCCGCATCAAATTTTCCGTCAACAACTGCGTACGATAACACAGGAGTAGGGCAGATTTTTTCTGACAAAACAACTTTTATTCCGTTTCCGGCAAGTACTCTTGCAAAAAGTTTAGCGAAAGCAGCTGAGTACAATCTGCCATCGTAACCGATAGCAACTTTTGGTGAGATAATTTTATGAGTATTTTGAAGAAGGTAATCGGCAAATGCCTGGGCAACTGTTGCCATATTTTTATTTGTAACATCTTTGCTCGAAAATTCAATAATCCTAATTTGCAGCGTTATGGACGCAGCGGGCAAGCACAAAACG
>JACSRR010000091.1 GCA_014879635.1 Ignavibacteriaceae bacterium
AGCTTTAAAAGAGCTTTTTGATAATTATTTTATTTAAGTTCTTAAAAAACAGTGTACCATTTCCACAATAGATTGGTTTAACCATTCTTTTTCGGGCAGTATTCAACTACTGCCCACTTCTTAACAACCTATCCCTTATAAATACTCGAAATTAAAGTGCACTAATATGGATTTTACCTTTAAGGGGTTGAGCAAAATTTTGATGTTTTCCCAAATTTCAGTTTCCCGGTTTTTCTAAAAAAAGGAATAACAGCACATTTGATTGATTTATTGTTTAAGCAAGTTTTCTTGATTCGAATTTCTTTGAGCATTCTATTTCAATTAAATTTATAATAGTACCTTTTAATGATAAATTATACTCCTAAGCTCAATCATATTCATTTTTTATTTGACAAATACAATTTTTTTTGTTTTTACAAAATTTGTTTCTTTATCTATCATTTTCAATATATATACCCCATTACTTAAAGAGGGCACCTCATTTAATATGTCAACCTCTAAAATATTGTATTCAGATATTCCGTTATTAAATTCTTTATCCATTATTTTATTTCCTAAGATATCGTAAATCTCCATAAACAATGTATTTGAGGGAGGAAAGTTAATAGCTAAAGATATTTTATCATTGAACGGATTTGGGTAAACTGATAAGGAATAATTATCCGGACTTCCAACAGTTTCTTTTACGGAAACAATTGGTTGAAAATTTAAGCTGTAGTCATTAGTTGATGGAAATTTTTTACGGTTCATATAAACATCTTTTGTAAAAGCCTCAACAAAATATTTAAAACCATATCCATTATTTAGATAAGATGTATCAATATTCAATTTTAAGTTAACATCAAATTCATTGGTGGAATATTTTTTCTTAATTAAATAAAATGTTGTGTCAGAATTTGGCATACCAGTTTTAGAAAAGAAAACACCTATTTTAGCTGAATCAACCATAACCTGAGGGCAGGCACTACAATTAGTGTTGTCAACCTTATCCCATGGATGAGTTAATTTTACAAAACCTTGAAATACACTATCACTACTCACCATTGAAGGTAAGCCTAAATTAATAGTAACAGGTAATATTTGACCTAAAAAGACCCTATTGCCCGATGGTAGTTTAATTAATGCCTGTTGCATGACTAAGTTTGACTCGGTTCTCCAATTAACTCCACCCGGTGCAACCTCTCTGTTCATCTTAATAAAACCTATGCCCGGTGCAAAAAAAAGTTGTTGAATAGCCGGCCAAAGAATTTCATTTGTCAAAACAGGTTCTGCTTTAAATGAAGCTCCCTTTGTAAAACCGTTATAAACAGGAACATTTTGATTTGAATACACCATAGTAGCAAAACCATCATAAGATAATATTGAATTATAAATTGCAGTATTTGGTAAATCAAATCTAATCATAGTCAAATTATTAGCTGCTTCTATATGGTCAATTTCAGGTATAAAATAACCGCCCCATAAATAAGGAATATTTTTTAGTGGAAATTGCCCTAAAGGTAAAAAACCACTTATTTCATTTATTCTACTAAATCTATATGAGTCTTTTAATCCGGGCATTGGATTCCAATTATAATAGCGATATATATATAAATAGCTGTTTGTGTCTGTAGTTACAACATATCTAGTACTCAAACTGTCATAAGCATTTATATATACATTTTGGGCGTGTATAAAACTTGGCAGAAAAAATAGAATAGCTAATACGATATTTTTCATAATATTCCCATTGTTTTAGGTTAATTTAAATTATTATAATAAAATAAACAAATGAATTTTTTTTCATTTACTTTTTTTTATTATTTTTTAGAA
>JACSRR010000129.1 GCA_014879635.1 Ignavibacteriaceae bacterium
GATTAAAGCGAATCGCGCGAATAAACCGCTTACGGCGGGCTTGAATCGCGAGCCAAGTCTCGATAAATTCGATAGTAAAAAAACAAAATGAAATAAAAATCAATGAAAATTATAGAGTATTTTTTACCGGGCATCCCAATTTTGGTGCAACATCTTTCGAAAATGCAAATATTACGGACTACTTAAAATACGGGGAATTACCGGAGTTGCAGTCATTAAAAAGTGATGCAGGTCTATTATCAGCTGCTTTAGAATACCCTTATGAATTAAAACCGGGCGAAAGCGTCAGTTATATTTTAATTGTTCCTTATTATAATACTGAAGTAAGTGAATTGAATTTATCTGGCTCAAATGATTTTACTGAAATTTGGAGTACTAAATTTGAAGAAACTGTAAATTTTTGGAAAGAAAAACTGAATGCAGTAAGTATTGAATTACCCGGCAAAGACAAAATGCTTTTTGATATTGTAAGGTCAAATCTGGCTTATATTTTGATAAATAGAGACGGTAACGGTATTCAACCGGGATCCCGTTCTTATGAAAGAAGTTGGATAAGAGACGGTTCTCTAACTTCTTCGGCTATGCTGAAAATGGGATTATCTCAAGAAATTAAAGAATTTGCTTATTGGTATTCAAGCTATCAATACAAAGACGGCAAAGTACCGTGTGTGGTTGATAGAAGAGGTCCTGACCCCGTTGATGAACATGACTCACACGGTCAGTTAATATATCTCTTTAAAGAGTACTTCGATTTTACTAAAGATACCGCATTTATTAGAGATATGTTTCCTCACGCTAAATTGGCGGTTGAGTATATTGAAAGAACAACTGCAACAAGAAAATCAGAGAAATATACTCAAGGAACTGATAGCGTTAGAGCATTTTTTGGATTAATGCCTGAATCGATAAGTCATGAAGGATATTCCGAAAAACCTATGCATTCTTATTGGGACAATTTTTTTGTATTAAAAGGCTTGAAAGATGCCGTTTCAATTGCGAGAGTTTTGGGTAAACCGGAACTTGCTTATTTTAGCTCAGTGGAAAAAGATTTTAGAAAAAATCTTTATAATTCCTTGAATTTAAGCGTAAAATATAAAAATATAGAATATTTACCTGGCTGCGTTGAGCTTGGGGATTTTGATGCCACTTCAACAACTATTGCAGTGTATCCCTGCAACGAATTAGAGCATTTACCGTCTGTTTTATTAAATAAGACATTTGACAAATATTATGATTTTACAGAAAATAGAAGATTACCAGAAACAAAATGGGTCAATTATACCCCTTATGAACTTAGAACCTTAGGTACATTCATTTTTTTAGGACAATCACAAAAAGCGCATAATTTATTAGATTTCTTCTTAGATGATATTAGACCAAAAGGTTGGAATCATTGGGCAGAAGTAGTTTGGAAGGATTATAGGAAACCGGCTTTTATTGGTGATATGCCTCATACTTGGGTGGGTTCTGACTTTATTAATGCATTTAGAACATTTTTTGTTTATGAAAATGAGAATGATAGCTCTATAGTTTTTGGTGCCGGAATAACCGAAGACTGGCTATTTAATGGCTTATCGGTCTCTAATTTACCCGGATACTATGGAAAATATAGTTATAGAATTTATAAAGTAGATAGCGGTATCAAAATTGAAGTTGATAATATTGATATCATGCCACCCGGTGGTTTCTTTTTCAAATTGCCGGCTTCAGCTTTAAAATCATTCAGCGCTATTTATATTAATGATAAAAAGGTTGATAAAATACCGGATCTCTATTTTAACACAACTCCTTCAGTTATTTTTTTGGAGAATTGATTTGAAAGAAAAATTAAGCAACTCAGATTGGGCATATTTTATTGATGAAAGCGAAGATTTCAATTTAGATAAAGTAATAACGGGTTTCAAAGCGGGTAAATATGAAACTATGTTTATTCCCTCTAATTGGAATCAAAAACTAAATTCAAACTATGCCGGTACAATTTGGTTTGTAAAAGAATTTGAATTTAAATCTATTAATGACAAAAATGATACTTTTTTGCTTTTTAACGGAGTCGATTATTTTTGTGATGTTTTCTTAAATGGGCATTTTTTGGGGAACCATGAAGGGTATTTTCAATCTTTTGAATTTAATGTAGCAAAAATTATTTCTAAAAATAATATTTTGGTAGTGAGAGTAAATTCACCAAAAGAAATTCCGGGTGATGAATGGCCTCATAAAAAGAGATTAATAAAAGGGATATTCAATCATCATGATTGTAGACCGGGCGGTTGGGATTTAGAAAGGGGACAAGATAGAAATACCGGTGGAATTTGGAATGATGTTTTTATACTAACAGAAAAAGAAGCATATTTAAGAAATATTAAAGTCTCTACTCAATTCTCAGATGATTTTCAACAAGCCGGGCTTAAAATTAAATTTGACCTGTTCAATACAACAAATATTGAAAACATTGATATTTTAATAGAATTAACTCAAAATTCTGAGCAATTTTTGAGACATAGTGCAAATTTTAAAGTTTCAGAAGGGTTAAATAATCTCGAAATTAATCTAAAAGTTAATAACCCGAAACTCTGGTTTACAAAAGACATCGGATTTCCTCATCTTTATGAATTATCGATTTCATCAATTTCTTTTAATACCTACAATTGTTCTGTAGGATTTAGGAAAGTTGATTTAGATGAGAATAAAAACTTTTATTTAAATGGGCAACGGTTATTTCTCAGAGGAACGAATATAATACCAGAACAATATTTAAGCATTTTAACCGATAAGAGAATCCGGAATCAGGTTAATTTGATGTTAGAAGCAAACTTAAATATTGTTAGAGTTCATGCTCATGTGAATAGAAAAGAGTTCTATGATGAGTGTGATAGAGCCGGATTATTAGTTTGGCAAGATTTTGCTTTACAATGGACATATTCGGATTCAGTTGAGTTTAGTACAAATGCAGTTAACCAGATAGCAGATATGGTCAATCAATTCTATAATCACCCCTCAATTGCAGTTTGGTGTTGCCATAATGAACCCGGTGAGCAGATAAACACATTAGATGTTCAACTTAAAGCAATGGTTGATTCACACGAAGATTGCAGAATTGTGAGGTTGGCTTCAAATTATGAGGAACATCCTTATGAAGGCTGGTATTGGGGTAATTTTGAACATTATATTGCAACTCCCATGGGACCGTTGGTAACCGAGTTTGGGGCTCAAGCAATGCCGATAATTGAAACACTCAGAAAATTTTTATCTGATGAAGAAATCCAAAATATTTCATGGGATAAATTAAAATTTCATAATTTTCAATATGAGCAAACATTTTTGGTTGCTGGTGTCGATTTTGGAAAAGATATAAACGAATTTGTGAAAAACTCACAGGCATATCAAGCAAAAGTTATAAAATTTGCAATACAATCTTATAGAAGCAAAAGGTTTTCAAATAACATTGCCGGTGTTTTTCAATTTATGTTTATTGATTGCTGGGAGTCAATTACATGGTCTGTAATAGATTACTTTGAAAATAAAAAACAAGGTTATTACGCTCTACAAGAAGCAATGCAGCCTGTTTATCCGGTAGTTATTTTAAAACAACATAAGTATTTCAAGGGTGGAAATCTTAGTTTAGAAATCACAATTGTAAATGATTTAAATGTTGATTTAGATAATCTAAAACTTAATTTTTATACGGGTAACGCTTGTTTTCATACAATTGATATAGGCTTTTTGGCTAAAGATTCTGTGAAGCCTCTAAAATGGGAACACCATAAACCAAAACTACCTGAAAATATTGAATTTGGAAACTTAGTTCTTACTGCAGAATTAATAACAGGCAATAGAAAAATTGCCGTTAATAATTTTGAAGTTTTCATTGTGCCAAAACCGGAGGGATTATCTTGAAATTAACATCTTTGTTTAAAACTACTTTATTCTTTATTGTTTTATTTAGAATCACATTTGCCGATACAATACCTCCCGTTACACCGGTTAATATTTCAGGAAATGGTTATCTAAGGCATTTAGATCTCGATTGGTTTCCAAATACAGAACCTGATTTAGCCGGATATAAAATTTATAGATATACTAACAACCAGTTTAATTACTTCACAACTGTTTCAAAGGAAAAGTCATATTTTACATTGTGGATAGGAGGTCCCGGATATTCAACGGCATTAAAAATTAGTGCAATAGATGTTTCGGGAAATGAATCACCGCTATCTGACAGTATAGGTTTAACAACAAAAGAAATGACTGATGATGAATATCTTGATATGGTTCAAAGAGCCACTTTCCGGTATTTTTATGATTTTGGTCATCCCGTTTCAGGATTAGCTAGAGAGAGAAACTCTTCAGGTGATTTAGTAACTTCAGGCGGAAGCGGTTTTGGTATCATGGCTATTGTTGTGGGTACACACCGAAATTTTATTTCAAGATCGCTTGCTGCAGAAAGAATGTACAAAATTACTAATTTCCTTTTAAATAAAGCCGATAAATTTCATGGTGCTTTTCCGCACTGGTTTAACGGAGTAACAGGTAGAACAATAGCTTTTAGTCAATATGATGACGGAGGAGATTTAGTAGAAACTGCCTTTTTAATTCAGGGTTTATTGGCTGCAAGAAGTTATTTTAACGGTAATGACACTACTGAAACAAAAGTTAGAGAGATGATAACACAGATTTGGGAAGGAGTTGAATGGAGTTGGTATATGAGGTCTCCTTTTTCAAATCATTTGTACTGGCATTGGTCGCCTAACTATGGTTGGCAGATGAACTTTAAATTAGAGGGGTGGAATGAAACTATGATAACATACCTTTTAGCGTATGGATCACCCACCTATGGCATTCCTAAAAGAACTTGGGCAAGCGGTTGGGCAGGTAATAATTACTTAAATGGTAATACATATTACGGACATAAACTTTTTCTTGGTTCGCCTTACGGAGGTCCATTATTTTTTGCCCACTATTCATTTTTAGGTTTTGACCCACGAAATAAAAAAGATGCTTATGCTAATTACTTTAATCAGAATAGAAATCACACATTAATAAACAGGGGATACTGTATTGCAAATCCGTATTCGCATCCCGGATATAGTGAAAATATTTGGGGTTTAACTGCCTGTGATAATCCGTTTGGATATGGTGCCCATGCACCCTATAGTAATGACAACGGTACAATAGCGCCAACCGCAGGTATATCATCAATGCCCTACACTCCCGATGAATCAATCAACCTATTGAAGTCACTTTATCAAAATTATGGGAATTCAGTGTGGGGTGAATATGGTTTTTATGACGCTTTTAACATCAGACAGAATTGGTTCGCAAATTCTTACTTAGCTATTGACCAAGGTCCAATAATAGTTATGATTGAAAACTACCGAAGCGGTTTAATTTGGCAAAACTTTATGTCTAATTCTGAAGTAAATTCAATGTTAGATTCCGCCGGTTTTGTTGAAGATATTACATCCGTAAATGACACTGAAAACTCAAATAATTTTGGTATAAATTATGGCAATTATCCTAATCCGTTTAATCCGGAAACCAAAATAGTTTTTAATTCAACCGAAAGACAGAGCATCAGAATATTAATTTATAATATTAACGGTACAGTGACTAAAAATTTATTTGAAGGAGAAATAGAACCGGGGTTGAACTCTTTTAATTGGAATGCAGAAAATGACCAAGATGCAAATGTGTCTTCGGGTGTTTATTTCTATTCCATATTTCATAAAAACGGTGTCTCTACCGGAAAAATGTTACTTATAAGATAATGAAGATCTTTTTCTCTTTAGTAATTCTGTTATTGTTTACCGGGTGTAATCAAAATAAAGAGGATAAAACGGTAATAAATTTTTGGGCAATTGGTGCAGAGGGTGAAAAAGTAAAACTCTTAATTCCAGAATTCGAAAAACTTAATCCCGGTATCAAAGTTAGAGTTCAACAAATTCCGTGGACTGCGGCTCATGAAAAACTTTTGACCGCTTATGTAGGTGAAACTCTACCCGATGTTTTCCAAATTGGAAACACATGGATACCTGAATTTGCTTCTCTCAAGACCATTGAGCCGTTAAACAATTTTATAGATAACTCAAATGTAATAGATAGTACGAATTATTTTGCCGGAATTTGGGAGACTAATATTATTGATTCAGTGGTTTATGGAATTCCGTGGTATGTAGATACTAGAGTATTATTTTATAGAAAGGATATACTGGAAAATGCCGGTTACAAAGAACCTCCTAAAACATGGGAAGAATTATATGACCTTTCAAAAAAAATAAAGGCACTAAATCCAACCAATTATTCAATTTTTTTGCCAGTTAATGAGTGGCTTCCTTTTATTCTGTTTGGGATGCAAAATGGTTCAAGTTTATTAAAGAATGACAATACTTACGGTAATTTTAGCGGGAAAGAGTTTGTAGAAGCTATAGAGTATTTAAACAATTTTTACAGAGAAAAACTTGCACCTTCAGATATGCAGCAAGTTCAAAATATTTATCAAGCATTTGAAGAAGGTTATTTTTCAATGCTGATTACGGGTCCTTGGAATGTAACCGAAATGACAAACCGTTTATCGAGTAAAATGACGGGTAAATGGGCTACGGCGCCATTGCCTTCACCAAACGATAGTTACCCCGGTTTTTCTTTGGCAGGGGGTGCCAGTTTAGTAGTTAATATAAATTCTGACAAAAAAGAATCAGCTTGGAAATTAATCGAATTTTTGAATCAAAAAGAAACCCAGATTACATTTTATAGATTAGTTTCTTCACTTCCTTCTTTAAAGGATACTTGGGAATATGAAGAGTTAAAAAGCAACCCACACATGAAAGCCTTTTATGCACAATTATTAAACACAAAACCTACTCCAAAAATACCTGAGTGGGAACAAATAGTTTTTGCAAAAATTCAGAATTATGCAGAGGTTATTGCCTCAGGGAAATCAGGAGTAAAAGAAGCCTCAATAAACTTGGATTCTGATGTAAATAAAATATTAGAGAAACGCCGGTGGATGTTGAGTAGATAATGAAATTAATGAAAAAGAACAATATTGCAGCATTTATGTTTTTTGTAATACCTGCATTGGTAACACTATTAACATTCTTCTTCTTACCTGTTTTTGCTGCCTTCCTGTTAAGTTTTACTGATTTTGATATTTATTCTTTGGGTGATCTGAGTAATTTAAGATTTACCGGATTTGCTAATTATTTAGATTTATTTGAAGATCCGCTATTTTGGAAATCGCTAACTAATACATTTTATTTTGTATTTGCAGGGGCGCCGCTTTCAATTTTAGTTTCGTTATCAGCTGCGCTGTTGGTTAATTCTAAACTAATCAAATGGAAAAGTACATTTAGAGTAGTTTATTTTTTACCGGTTATCACTACTTTAGTAGCCGTTGCAATTGTTTGGAGATATATTTATCACCCAAGGTTTGGTCTGTTTAATTACTTTCTCTCATTCTTAGGATTAGAAGGTATGGATTGGTTAGGTAACCCGGTTTTGGCAATGCCTTCAATAATTATTTTAGCTATTTGGAAAAACTTTGGCTATAATATGATAATATTTATTGCAGGTTTACAAAATATACCAAGCGAACTATATGAAGCCGCTGATATAGAAGGTGCAAATTGGTGGCAGAAATTTAGAGATGTCACATTGCCTCTTTTAGCTCCCACAACTATTTTTATAACCATAATTACGATGATAGGATACTTTCAATTGTTTGCCGAACCATATATAATGACCCAAGGAGGACCACTAAATAGCACTCTCTCTGTTGTTCTTTATATGTATAATGAGGGTTTTAAATGGTGGAATATAGGTTATGCTACGGCAATTGCATTTTCACTCTTTATAATAATAATGACCGGCACATTAATACAATTAGCAATTCAAAGGAAGTTAGACAGGTGAAAAGATTTTTAATCATTGTCTTAGCATTTGTAGTTGCCATTACAACCATTTTTCCCTTTTTATGGATGATTTCAGCGTCATTTATGAATAGCGGTGAAGCAAGTATATACCCTCCCAAATTTTTACCGGATGAGATAAATTTCTCGCACTACTCTTCACTTTTTAATAGAATGAATGTTGGCATCTATTTTATAAATAGTTTGATAATCAGTTTGGGAGTCACTTTTTTTTCTTTACTTTTTAATTCTATGGCAGGGTATGCTTTTGCGAAGATTCGGTTTAAGTTCAAAGATTCGATATTTAGATTCCTGCTGAGTTCAATGGTAATTCCGGGGCAGGTTACAATGCTACCCGTTTTTTTGCTCCTAAAAAATATGGGCTTGATTAACACTTACTTTGCAATAATTATTCCGGGAATGGCAAGTGTTTTCGGAATTTTTCTAATCAGACAATATTGTTATTCAATACCGGATTCTTTTATTGAAGCCGCTAAAATAGACGGAGCAAACGATTTCCAAATTTACTACAAAATTATTCTCCCTTTATGCAAACCCATTTTGGTAACTTTAGGGATTCTCACTTTTTTAGGAACTTGGAATGACTTTATGTGGCCTCTTATTGTTATGACTGATTCATCAATGTACACACTTCCGGTAGCATTAGCAAATTTGATGGGTGAACATGTTCAAGACACTGAGCTTATGATGGCTGGTTCTGCAATAACAATTTTACCTGTCTTTATTTTGTTCATCTTTTTGCAAAAGTACTATATCAGCGGAATTATGTTGGGCGGGGTAAAGGAATAATTTTGCGAATTTTTATTTTTTCATTTCTTTTAGTTTTTAAGCTTTTTCCACAAATCAATATTTTAAATCAGCCGGTTGCAGAATCAAAATTCTTCTCAATTTCAGTAGAAGAATTCTATGATAGATTTCACTTTTCTTCACATTTAACAGGAGAGAGAGTTTCTTTAGATTCACTAAAAAAAAGTTTTCTCTATTCATTAATTGCTGAAAAACTTTGGGCACAGCGGGCAAAACAAGAATTACTTGATACAAACGAGATTTTCCGGCTCTCATTAAGTACTTTAAGAAAGTTGTTGGTAAAGGATAATCTTTACTATGAAAATATCGAAAAAAAGATATTTATTGATGAAGATAAAATAGCCGATGCACTTTTCAAATTTAGCTTTACGATTAACATTAAGCTTTTAGCAATTAACAATTTTGATGAAGCTTCACAGATTAATTTAGCACTAAAAAACGGTGCCAATTTTGATTCTATCCTCTATTTAAGACCCGAATATAATCAACAAAAAGAAGGTTTTTGGGTAACTTACGGTAATTTTGACTCACAAGTCTTAGAAGACTCCGTTTTTAATACTTCTCCAAATCAAATATCAGCACCTGTTAAAACAGAAAACGGCTATATTATTTTTAAGGTGTTAGCAAAAGTTAACAACCCGGAATTTTCGGATGATCCGGAAATTGTAAGAAATAAAGTGGTATATTTAATTACAAACAGAGAACGAAAACAATTAGAAAAAAAATATAAAAGTTCGCTTTTCCCTGATTTAAAAATTGTTATTAATGAAGAAGTAGTCAAAAGTTTTATAAATAAAATAAGATCATTTTATCTATCAAAAGAGATTACTTTCCCTTATGTATGCAACGAAAATGATTTTATCGAGATTTTTAATTCAATAAGCTCTGAAATGCTAAACTCAGACTTAACAAATTATGAATTGAATGAAATGAAATTAAAAGATTTTATTTTTTTTCTGATTTATGAAAAGCCAAAATTTGAATCCTTTGATATTGAGATAGTTACAAAAAAAATCAACTCACATCTGATGTCAATGATTACTCAAGAATTACTATATACGGAAGGGGTTAATCAAGGGCTTGATAAATCGGGAGATGTATTAAAAACTTTAAAGATTTGGGAAGATTATTACTTATCACACTCAATGTTGCAATCTATTTATAATAAAGTTGCTGATTCAGTTAATAGTAGTGCAAAATTGGCGGTATTAGAACAAATTGAACTATCACGGATTTATGTTGATATTGCCGAGATTTTTGTTGAGGATATTTCTTTGATTGAAAAAGTATTGAATCAAATAGATCTGGGCATAGATTTTATTGAAATTGCCGGTACAATGAATGAAAACAAGCGTCCGCATAGAACGGGTTTTTTTGATCCTTATGCAGCGGGATTAAGGGGTGAAATTGCCTTGAAAATGGAAGTTGGTGAAATGTATGGACCTTTTGAGGTTGACGGTGGGTATTCATTAATCAAATTAATTGACAGAAAAGAAAATGATTCACTTAGTATTAATACCGTATTGCAAGCCGAAAATGAAATAAAACTAAGGAAGAACAAACTAAGGTTGCAAATATTCGAAGAATATGTTACTAATGAAACTGCAAATATGGCAATGAATGAAGGTGTTGAGATATATAAAGAAATATTTGAGAAAGTTCAATTTTCAGAAATTAGTACTTTTACTATTAGAAGAATTGGCTTTGGAGGAAAGATTGCTGCTTTTCCGATAACAGTACCAAATTTTATTTGGATTAGAAAATTATCTGATTCGGTATTACCTTAAAATTAAATCTCAAAAACAAGTACGGTTTCAGTACCCTTTGGTGAGCTTTTAAACTCAAGCCGTTTGGAGTAAATATTCATAAGATACAATCCTCTTCCTGAATCTTTTAAAAGGTTTTCGGGACTTGTGGGGTCAGGTATATTTTCAGGTTGAAATCCATCTCCCTCATCCTTAATGCTGAATGTAATTTCCTTTCCGTCTGAAGTAACGGCAATTGTTACAAGTTTTTCGGGATCTTGCTTGTTAGCATGAAAAATTGCATTTGTAGTAGCTTCAGAGAGGCAGAGCATTATACCGTAAAAAGTATCTTCGTTAATTTGGAGATCATCTGATACTGTCTCTTATACACATCT
>JACSRR010000128.1 GCA_014879635.1 Ignavibacteriaceae bacterium
TCCGTCGTCGGCAGCGTCAGATGTGTATAAGAGACAGAATTTAATACCTTGAGCAAGAGGTATAGTCCTTCCGAAATTAATAGTGTTTGTTTGTCTTCTCATATAAGCTCTCCAAGAGTCGGAACCTGATTCTCTTCCACCTCCGGTTTCTTTTTCGCCACCAAAAGCACCACCAATTTCTGCACCCGAAGTTCCAATATTCACATTTGCAATACCGCAGTCAGAACCTCTTGATGAAAGAAACTCTTCAACTTCTCTGATATCATTAGAAAAAATTGAAGAAGATAAACCTTGCACAACAGAATTTTGTAATTCAATTGCGTTTGTAACATCGCCTTTGTACTTAATCAAGTATAATATAGGTGCAAAAGTTTCTTCTTGAACAATAGGATATGAATTTTCGGCTTCAACAAATGCAGGAACTACATAACAACCGCTTTCATATTTTTCACCGGTTAAAACTTCACCGCCAAAAAGTATATTGCCCCCCTCTTTCTTTACTGCTTCAAGAGCATTAGTAAAATCTTTTACCGCTCCTGTATCAATAAGAGGGCCAACATGGTTTGACTTATCCATTGGTGAGCCGATTTTAAGGCTTGAATAGGCTTTAATGAGAGTATTTTTGATTTGGTCATACATTGACTCATGTACAATCAATCTTCTTGTAGAAGTACATCTCTGACCCGCTGTGCCCACTGCACCAAAAACAATTGCAGGAATAGCAATGTTTAAATCTGCACTAGGTGTAACAATTATTGCATTATTACCACCTAATTCTAAAATACTTCTTCCGAATCTTCTTGTTATTACTTCACCCGCGTGTCTTCCTACTCTTGTAGAACCTGTAATTGAGATAAGCGGGATTCTTTTATCATTCAATAATTTTTCGCCAACCGAGCTTCCCTTTCCGATAACTAAGCAGAATAGTCCTTCCGGAAGTCCGTTTGCTTTTACTACTTCTCCAACAATTTTTTGAACTGCAACTGCTGCAAGAGGAACTTTTGAAGAAGGTTTCCATAAATTAACATCACCGCAAACCGCAGCAAGCATAGCATTCCAACTGTAAACAGCAACAGGAAAATTAAAAGCAGAAATAGTGCCAACAACACCGAGTGGGTGCCATTGTTCATACATTCTATGGTCAGGGCGTTCTGAGTGCATAGTTAAACCGTACAACTGCCTTGAAAGACCAACTGCAAAATCACAAATATCAATCATCTCTTGAACTTCACCCAAGCCTTCTTGTAGAGATTTACCCATCTCATAAGAAACAAGATGACCGAGTGGGTCTTTGTATTCCCTTAACTTATCGCCAATTTGTCTAACAATTTCACCTCTTTTAGGTGCAGGGTAACTTCTCCAAAAACGAAAAGCTTCTTCAGCTTTAACCATAATTTGCTCATATTCTGATTCACCGGCTTGATATACACTTGCAATATATTTCCCGTCAACAGGTGAGTAAACTTTTAATTCTTCTTTTTTTTCAGGTTCAATCCACTCAGCACCTGTGGAAGCGCCGAAATTAAAATCTTCAATTTTTAGTATTTTAAGAAAGTCCATTTTATATCCGTATTTTAGTAAATGATACTCTCAAATATACTGAAATAAAGATTAATTTTAGGTTGAATCGGTTGAATAATCGAAGTGTAATACTTATATTGCAATTATGAATACTAAATTTCTACAATTACTTTTTGTCAATTTTTTCCTCTCAACAACCGGAAAAAGGAACTACCTTGTTTCCCGGTTCGAGTCAGTTTTTTAGTAGTTTTTACTTACCTATTTCATTAACATAATTTTTAAATCTTTACATCTTGGAGGTGTACAATGAGCTATTTAACAAAAAGCGGCTCCGCTTATGAAATAGCGCCGGCTGATGTTCACACAAAGTTGGCAAACTATATATTGGCAGACGGTTATGAATATGTTCTCGATATCGTTAAAAGTAACGGGATAAGTCTTTATGATGAGCGAAATGATCAAAGAATGCTTGATTTCTTCTCGTTCTATGCTTCATCAGGTTTAGGTATGAATCATCCGAAGTTAAACAATCCTGAATTCAAAGAAAAATTAGCAATAGCCGGTTTAAATAAACCTTCAAACAGCGATTGTTATACCACTTACATGGCAGAATTTGTAGAAACATTCGGTAATATTGCAATGCCTGATCATTTCAAATACCTCTTTTTTGTAGAAGGAGGATCTGTTGCCGTTGAAAACGGGTTAAAAGTTGCAATGGATTGGAAAGTTCGTAAAAACTTTGCTAAAGGTATTAAAGAAGAAAAAGGCGGTAAAGTGATGCATTTCAAGCAGGCATTTCACGGAAGAACCGGTTATACTCTTTCTTTAACAAATACCGATCCGAACAAAACAAAATATTTTCCGAAGTTTGATTGGCCTCGCATATCTAATCCTAAAATTATTTTCCCGCTGTCTGAAAATCTCGAGAAAGTTATTGCAGCCGAAAATCAAGCTATTGATGAAATTTACTCCTATATTAAAACTGACGGAGATGATATTTGCTGTATAATTATAGAACCAATTCAAGCAGAAGGCGGAGATAATCATTTCAGAAAAGAATTTTTTGTAAAATTGAGAGAAATTTGCGACCAAAATGATATTCTGCTTATGTTTGACGAAGTTCAAACAGGATTAGGAATCACCGGTAAATGGTGGGCTTCAGAACATTTTGTAATGCCTGACATAACCGCATTCGGTAAAAAAGTACAAGTTTGCGGTATCATGGTAAGTGATAGAATTGATGATGTTGAAAACCATTGTTTTAAGGAATCATCAAGGATAAATTCTACTTGGGGAGGAAATCTTGTAGATATGGTGAGAGCTCAAAAAATAATTGAAGTAATTCACGAAGAAAATATTCTCGATAATGTAAATGAATCAGGTAATTATTTACTAAGTAGAATTAAACAATTAGAAAAGAATTTCCCCGGCTTGGTTTCTGAATCGCGTGGATTAGGATTATTATGTTCTTTCAATATGCCTGACGGTGTTACAAGAAATAAATTTATCGATCATGCTAATAATCAGAACTTAGCAATTCTGGGATGCGGTGAAAGGAGTGTACGATTCAGAACGCCTCTGATTATTACAAAAGGTGAAATTGATGAGGGTTTTGAAATAATAGAAAATGTTTTAAATTTGCTAAACAAACATTAAATATTTTTCCAAAACTACTTGCACGGTGAACGGCTCCAAAACAGGAGCCGTTACTGTTTTAAATCAATTCTCGTCGTGATATTCAATTATACTCACAACATTGTAATTTTCAAGCATTTTCCTTCCCGGTATAAAAGTCAATTCAATCAAAAATGAAATGCAAGCTAAATTTGCACCGGCTTGTTTTATCAAATTTGCTGCAGCTTTAGCAGTACCGCCGGTTGCTAATAAATCATCGTGCAGTAAAACAACATCATCCTTAGAAAGTGCATCTTGGTGCATTTCAATAGTATCTGTACCATATTCAAGTGAATAAGATTCAGAGTATTTAACAGCCGGTAATTTCCCTTTTTTTCTGACAGGAACAAATCCGGCGCCTAATTTATCGGCAAGTAAAGCACCGAAAATAAATCCTCTTGATTCTATTGCTGCAACCTTTGTAATTCCGAGGTCTTTTACAGGTAAATAGAGTTGATTTAATGCTTCACTAACAACTTCCGGTTTTAATAGAAGAGTGGTAATGTCTCTGAACATTATTCCCTCTTTCGGGAAATCTTTTACTGACCTGATGTAATTTTTTAAGTCCATTTCTACCTCTTTTTTAAAAATGAATTAATTCCTTCTTTGAAATCAGTAGTAGTTCTACTGATCACATTATAATTCTTTAAATATTCAGCTGCAATTTTTGGATCCATCAGGGGAATATTTCTTAAAAACCGTTTAGTTTCTTCCATAGATTTTTGCGAATTTTTAAGTAGCTCATTTGCTAATGTTAACGCACTTTCTAAAACATTTTCGGAAAGTTCGTCTATTAAACCCATCTCTTTAGCTAAAACAGGAGGAATAATTTTACCCGAGATTAGAAGTTGCTTGGCTTTAACCTCTCCTATCCTCTTTAACAGCAAGAAAGAAACAATTGCCGGTAAAAATCCTATTTTAACCTCAGAATATCCAAATTTCGCTCTATTTACATCTGCTATTATAAAATCTGATGCTGTTGCTAAACCGCATCCGCCGGCAATTGCCGGACCATTAACCGCACAAATAACGGGTTTGTTACATTCCCAAACAGATAATATTAATTCAACTATGTTACTTGAATCTTTTTCATTCTCAAGAACGGAAGAATCTTTGAGCTGATTCAAATAAGCTAAATCGGCACCGGCTGAAAAAACATCTCCCTCACCGGTAATGATCACAACTCTGATTTTATCGGATGCAGTAAATTCATCCATTATTTTAACAAATTCTTTGATAAGAGAAGGGCTTAGAGCGTTCTTCTTATCCGGGCGATTCAATTTTATTATCCCGGTGGATCCTGATATTTCACTAATTACTAAATTCATTGTATGTTTTTACTAAATGATAATAAAATCCAAGTTACTGCAAAGCCTGTTATTGCTCCGGCAACAGTTTGACCTAAAGTATGGCATTTGAGGTAAATACGGGATAAAATAACAATTAAAATAACAAATAGAGAGGGAATAATAAAAATATTTCCGGAAAAAATTAAAGTAGCCGACATCCCGCCAACTCCCATTAAATGAGCACTCATTTTCCAAAATGAATTAACTATCAACAGTAAGCATAGATTAACGGTTATTGCAATATAGAGTAATATCTCCGGTTTACTAAATCCTAAAGTAAATATTAATATTCCGCCGGCTAATAAGATATAAATTCCGTAAATATATGCCGGGGCTCGCTCTGTTCTTTCTCGGGCATCCTGATCTCCTATCTTCCCTTTTTTGAGCATAATCACAAAAACCAAAATAGGAAGAATGACATTTGTGATCAACCCTATCAAAATGAATAAAAATCTTTTGTCGCTATCGGGCTGAAATGTAGATGAAACAACTATAATTGAAATAAATGTTGCAAACGGAGGCAAAAAGATATTTGATATTGTACGAAAAACAGTGTATTTAATTCCTTTTTCTATCAAGACATTTTTATTTTAAGGTTACAACATCATATTCAGCTGAAAAATAACGGTGTTCGTGATGCATTCCGTTTAGTTCATTGAGGTATTCATAGAGCAGTTCTTCTACTTCTTTATAAGTTAAAACTTTCATTAATTTGACTCTTACATTTGATGAATTTGCAAATCCCTTTAAATATCCTGAGTAATGTTTACGATGCTCTAATACTGACTTAGTCTCCCCTTTTAATTCTATCGACAAATAAAGGTGCCTTAAACAAACTTTGATTCTAAATTCGGGAGATTCCGTATCAGGATATTCTATACCTGCAAGTTTGGCTTTTATTTCTCCGAAAATCCAAGGTCTTCCAATTGCACCTCTTGCAATCATAATTCCGTTAGCATTTGTATCAGTAAAAGCTCTAATACCGTCATTACAAGTAAGGATATTACCATTAAGGATCACCGGAATATTAACAACTTCTTTAACTTTGTTAATCCATTCCCAATCAGCATCGCCTTTATGTCCTTGAACTCTTGTTCTGCAATGAAGAGTAAGCGCCTGTATGCCCGAATCTTCCATTCTCTTTGCAACTTCAAGAATATTTATTGAAGTTGAATCAATTCCGAGTCTTGTTTTAACAGTAACCGGTTTATTTACGCTTTTAACGATTTCAGAAGTCATTTGTTGCATGTAAGCGGGATCTTTTAACAAGCCGGCACCTGCACCGCAACCAACTACATTCTTTACCCAACATCCTGCATTGATGTCAATTATATCAGGATTTTCCTCTTCGGCAATCTTTGCTGCTTCAACCATAGATTTAATTGAAGAACCGTAAATCTGTATTCCGGCGGGTCTTTCGGTTTCCGAAAGTTTTAATTTCTTTTTAGTTTTTAAATTATTCCTGATTAAGCCTTCCGAATTAACAAACTCAGTATAAACAATATCAGCGCCTAATTCTTTACAAACCAATCTAAATGCTAAATCTGTAACATCTTCCATAGGAGCAAGCAGAAGAGCATTTTCGACCTCAATATTACCTATCTTTAATATCATAAACTACGCATTAATTTTAACAAAACGATCATAATACATTTTTACAAAAATAATCATAAAAAGACAAAAAATTCCACCCGTTAAAAATGGGATATCATATCCAAGATATTGGAAAGAAAATCCTCCCCATAACGGTCCAAGAACTCTTGCAAGTGATGCCATTGATTGATTCACTCCCAAGGTAAAACCTTGTTCACTTTTATTTGACACTTTTGAAATTAAACTTAATAACACAGGTTGAAGCGAACCTGTTCCGAGTGACATTAGTGTTACAATTATCAGTAACCCAAATGTATTACCTCCGTACGGCAATAATCCTAAGCCTAATGTCATACAAATGAATCCGAATAAAAGTAATTGTTTATCACTGTATTTTTTGTTTAACCTGCCTATTAAACCACCTTGAATAATAGCCGAAATTAAACCTACATATCCAAATAGTAACCCATTTTGTAAATCACTAAAATGGTAAATTTTTTCACCTAATAATGCAAATGTGCCATAAATATTAGCTACAGAAAAAGTTAAAAAGAAAAATAACGCAATTACAAAGCCGGTAGATTCATTGCTCAACACCCGCTTAAAAGCGGCGATATCGATAATTTTTCTCCTCAAATAAACATCTCCACCATGCAAATGCTTTTCAGGTTCAGGTAGAAAAAAGTAACTGCAAACAAATGCTAACAATGAAAACGATGCAGCGGCTAACCCTGTTTCAAAATATCCAATTTTTGAAAGAACTCCACCTATTACCGGACCGAATACAAATCCAAGTCCAAATGCAACGCCGATTAGACCCATGCCTTTAGAGCGATTTTCTAAAGTAGTTATATCAGAAATATAAGCCTGTGCTACACCAATGCTACTACCGCCTATTCCCGCAACAACTCTTGATAAAATTAAAAGGAGAAAAGAATTAGTTACAGAAAATATTACATATCCTAATGAATTTATTAATAGAGTAATCAAGATGATTTTTCTTCTGCCGAAACGATCAGAAAGACTTCCGAAAACAGGATTAAATAGAAATTGAACAAACGAATATGTAGCAATAACAATTCCAATAAGAGATTCAGACACTCCTAATCTGTTTTTAGCAAATGTAGGAAGAATAGGGATTAGAATACCAAATCCTAATAGATCAATAAAAACTACAATAAATATTAATGTGAGAGGGAGGTTTTTTTGCATAGTACGGCTTTAATTACAACTAAAAGCTATTTTTAGCGTAATCTGAAATCGCAGGAAACAAGGGGCTGACCTTTTTTTATAAAAATGCACTACTACCAAATCAAAAAAATAAATCGATTAAAGAATTTAAAAATGATTCCTTCAGCAATTTTATTGTCAGCCCAATCCAATTTTCGGCAAATTAAATTATTTACTTTCTTTTCTTGAATTTTTTGTGTTTTGAACATCCAATCTTAATTCTTGCGCTTTTTTCTTTAAGTCATTAAGACCTTTTCTTAATCTTGTACCTGGTGCAGACTGACCTTTATCATAGAATTTTTGGAAATCTGCTTCCATTTCTTGTACTAACTTTAGGAGTTCGTTATACTTATCCATTGTGATTCCTTTTTGTTTAATGAGTTAATTGGTTATTGTAAACTATTTCAGCAATATCTTGAATTTCAATAGTTTCAGATTTATCTAAACTTTTTACACCGTCTGAAATCATTGTCATACAGAAAGGACATGCAGAGGCAATTGTTTCTGCACCTGTAGAAACTGCTTCTTTTGTTCTTTCAATATTTACCCTGCTTTCTTCAGAGTCTTCTAAGAACATTCTTCCGCCGCCGGCACCACAGCAGAATCCTTTGCTTCTATTTCTTTCCATTTCAACTAAATTATCACCTGCTATTTCTTTTAGTGCGGTTCTTGGCTGTTCATATATATCGTTATATCTGCCAATGTAACAGGAGTCATGAAATGTTATTTTTCTTGCATGTTCTTGTTTTTTGAGCTTAATTTTTCCGTTTTTAACTACTTCATTAATTATTTCGCTGTGATGGTAAACTTCGAAATTTCCACCAAATTGTTTGTATTCATTCTTAATTGAATTGTAACAGTGCGGACAAGCTGTAACAATCTTTTTTACACCGTATCCGTTAAGAGTTTCTATATTCCCTTTCATCATCTCTTGAGCTAAATATTCATTTCCCAGTCTTCTTGCAGTATCACCATTACACTTTTCTTCATTTCCTAAAATTCTAAAATCAATTCCGGCATTTTGCATTATTTTCGAAAATGATACGGATACTTTTTTGTATCTATTGTCATAAGAACCGGCACAACCAACCCAGAATAAATACTCTCCGCCGGGGTCTTCAGCCAAAGTTTTAATGTTTAAACCTTCCGCCCACTCGGCTCTATCTGAAGGATTAAACGCCCAAGGAGAAAAGTTATTTTCTAATGAACGGAAAGTATTTTGTAGTTCTGACGGGAAATTGGATTCCGTTAGAACTAAATGCCTTCTCATTTCTACTATAGAGTCTATATGTTCAATCATTACGGGGCACTCCTGTACACATGCCATACATGTTGTACAAGCCCAAATCTCTTCGGTTGAAGTGTATCCGCCTAATAACGGTTTATCCTCAATTGTTACATCACCGTTCTTACTGAATAATAGAACACCCTTATCTTGAGTTCTATCTCTTATATCTGTTATTATTTTTCTCGGTGATAACAGCTTACCGACTGTATTTGCGGGACATACTGCCGTACATCTACCACATTCAGTGCATGAAAATCCGTCTAATAATTGTTTCCATGACAATTTTTGGATGTCATCGGCTCCAAAATATTCTGTATTTTCATCCTCAAAATTAACAGGTTGAAGAATATTTTTTTCATCACCGGTTTTTGAAAAATACACATTTGGTATTGAAGTTAAAACATGTAGATGCTTTGAATATGGGAGATAATTTAAAAATCCTAATATTAAAGCAACATGCAACCACCAAAAAATTTCGAAACCAAGAGTAGCAGCCTCTTTATCACCGTGATACATTATTCCGGCTAAATATGAAATAATGGGTCTTACTTCATAATCAAGTTTCCCTGCCATAACATAATGAGAAGCGTTTTGCCCAAACATTGATATTACCACAAAAAGAATCATTATGAGAATAAAGGCAGCATCTAATTTTCCGTGCTTGTCAACTTCAAGTCTTTTTACCTTTAAAATATATCTTCTATATAAGGATATTAGAACCGAAACGATAACTAAAAGACCGAACAAGTCTTGAGTTATAGTCATCAAGGAAAAAATATACCCTAAAAAAGAAAAATTGAACGAAGGGAAAAAGCCTTGAATAAAAGTTTCAACTACCGCAGAAATAAAAAGAACAAATCCCCAAAAAATTAAGGCATGTACTATACCTGCAACCGGATCTCTAAATAGTTTTTTTTGAGCAATTGCAATGACAAAAACATTTTTTATTCTGGTTTTAACATCGTTAAACCTGTTTAGCGGTTTTCCGAGATTAATTAACTTCAGAATTTTACGGGCACTTAATATAAAGATTCCCGTTGCAGCTAATAAAACAACTATGAAAAAAATTGTCTTCAAATTCTATTACTTTAAAATTACTTTTTAATTAATTTTAAGATTCCGACACCCAAAACAACTTTAACTAAAGTTGGAATCGAAAAGATGATTAAAGCTGCTTTTAAAGTTTGTTCTAAACTTTGGAAATAAAGTAAATCAAAATAGATTGATCCAAGAATAATAATTGCTACTTGACCGGTGAACATGGCAATGGAAGCATTAAAAATACTACCGTTCTTTTCTATAATTTTACCGGTTATGTAAGCACCTAAAGGAAATGCGAGAAGAAAGCCTCCTGTAGGACCAATTAAACGAGCTAGACCTAAAAGTCCGTCAGGTACCGCTGCAAAAACGGGTAATCCTGTAAGACCAAGCCCTAAATAAAGTACTTGGCTATAAGCTCCTTTTTTAGCACCTAAAACTGCACCGGCTAATATTACTGCTAAAGTTTGCAATGTTATCGGAATAGGTTTAATAGGAATTGCAATTTGGGCACTAACGGCAGTTAAAATTGCAAATGATATTACAAGTACTAAGTCATAAACTTTAGTTTTATCTGTAACTAATGAAAAAAGATTCATCTTAGCAGCAGTTTCAGACAATTTCATTTATACCTCTAATTTATATTTTTTATGAATTCTAATGATTTATTTAATACATTGTTCAAAGCTTTTGTTGTTTCTGTCATAGGGTGTTCAATATTAAAAGTGTGCCCCGCAGATTTAATTAAACAAATTTGAACCTTCTCTTTATTAGCTATTCTAAACAATCCTTCAGATTCTACCGGTTTTACTGTTAAATCTTCTTCACCGTGAATTAACAAAACCGGGATATTTAATTTTATTAAAGAATTTTTAATATCAAATAACAAATTATGATTTTCTATGATGTCTTGCAAATAAGAATCGTAAAGTTTAAAGATTTGTTTAGTTCTTGAGTTCGGAAACTCAAAAAAACCTCTTTCTTTCCATACTTTTATTTGTTTTTCTGTATATCTAAGAAAACTATTTACCGTGTTCAATGTTATTAATCCTGAAATCGCAGAAATTTTACTTGCAGATAAAATTGCTTCACCTCCCCCTTTTGAATGCCTGTCTCTTATACACATCTGACGCTGCCGACGACGGA
>JACSRR010000123.1 GCA_014879635.1 Ignavibacteriaceae bacterium
TCGCCGAAACTGGAAAGCTGCTTGAAGTTTCTACACCAAAGGAATTTGCACAGCTCTTCAATAAATTCAGTGCCCGGAAGGAAGTGAATTGAGTGATACGCCATAAATTCATTTGTAGTACTGTATTGGTGAGATGGAATGGTTAGTAAGAGTGTATCCAGCTTTGGTAAGGGTGTAATCGGGTTTTTTGAAGAGGCCGGCATCATCACGAGACTGCTTGCAGGTATCATTCGCTCGCTCCCCCGCATTCCCAAAAGCCGCCGGTTGGTGCTGTATCAAATGGAACACATCGGCGTGAACTCCCTTCCGCTTGTCCTGATTATAGCCGCATTTACCGGTGCTGTTGCCGCCTGGCAGGCTGCCTATCAGCTGAAGGGGATTGCTCCACTCTCATTTCTGGGAGGTGCAGTAGCCCGGGCAATTGTTACTGAGCTTGCTCCGGTTCTTACGGGTATCGTTATCGCTGGTAGGGTCGGTGCCTCAATCGCTGCCGAACTCGGTACTATGAAGGTAACCGAACAGATTGATGCCCTTGAGATCATGGCTGTCAATCCTATCCGGTTCCTGGCAATGCCCCGTTTTGTTGCAGCCGTAATAATGTTGCCGATAATTGCTCTTTTTGCTTCATTTATTGCTGTTTTGGGAGCTTATGTGGTATCAAATTATTTTCTCGGGGTTTCTTTTGCGGTGTTTTTTAATTCAGTTAAACAGTATTTTGATTTGTTTGATCTTTTTTCGGGATTAATTAAAACTGTGTTTTTTGGAGCTTTTACGGCATTACTTGGTTGCCATATCGGATTAAGAACTGAAGGGGGAGCCGAGGGTGTAGGAAATTCAACAATTAGGTCGTTTGTACTTTCGGCGGCATCAATCTTAATTTTAGATTATATTCTCTGGATGATTTTGTTCTAAAATCTAATTGAATAACTAAACTTAAATTGATTGGTTGGGAAATTTAGAGTAGAATGATTCATTTTACTATCCCCGAATGTAAAATCATATTGGGTGTAGATCCAGTTAAGAGCAAATACAGTAAAGGAAATATTTCTAAGTTTGTAAGCCGTGTTAAAATCGTTATAG
Organism: Ignavibacteriaceae bacterium; assembly: GCA_014879635.1. Lineage (GTDB taxonomy): Bacteria > Bacteroidota > Ignavibacteria > Ignavibacteriales > Ignavibacteriaceae > BA9. Next base: position 1,081 of record JACSRR010000123.1, read on the forward strand.
CGTGAATCAATCATTAAAATATCTGTTTCACGCAGGTAAATCCTCTCGTTCTCATTTGTTTCTATTGAGAAGTAAATTGAAGAGATAAGTGAAATTGCGGTTATTGCTGTTAAAATGTATCCTTTTAGTCCTCTTTTATTTAAGAGATGACCTAAACCGGGAAACAAAATTGAGGCTGAGTAATCTCTAAACACCGTACCTGAATTTTGAGCCAAAATCGAATCCAATTGCTCTTTAGTAAAGAGTTGTTCTTTTACGGGTTGTTGCTTTTTGAGATCCTCTTCTTTTGCTAATCTGTAAGTGGATTTTATTTCTTCGTAAAAAGTTATAATTTTTGGTGAAACTGCTGCAACATCTAAACTATAATCCATATCCAAATCAAGAATTTGAGTAAAAGCAGTTGAAGCTTCAACTAATTGTCCCACTGCATAGTGTGATAAAGCAACAAGTGAGAGCACCTCTATAGAGTCCTGTTTTGAAATTCCGGGCTGCTCAAAATAAATGTTTGAAAGATGTATAACCTCTCGGTATTTAAAATCGCGATAAGTTTGTTTAATCAGCTCCAAAGTTACAGTAACTCCCTGTGCAATGAGCAGGGTACCCATTACAAAAATCAAAAGCAGTTTTTTAATAATCATTTCAAAAAGGTCATTTTCTTAACTGAATTAAAATTGCCGGAAGAAAGTTTATAAATATAAGTACCGCTTGATACATCTCTACCCGAATCATCCTTACCGTTCCAGCTAAAAGAATGATTACCCTTTGATAAATTTCCGCTATAAAGTGTAGTTACTCTTTCTCCAAAAATATTAAATATAGTTAGTGAGACATCTGAATCTTGAGGAATTGAAATATCAATTGAAGTCCGGTTGTTAAACGGATTTGGGTAATTATTGCCGAGAATAAAAGTTACCGGTGCATTAGTTTGCGTTTCTTCATCAACTGAAGTTATGTTGTCAACCGAAATTGTTTCAATAGCATTTACAAGCATACCGTTTTTGTTTGTACCGCCGAACACATAAATTTTATTCCCAAATTTGACAGGAATTGCATCCGTTCTTTCGATGTTTAAATCTTTTGCAGGTATAGAGAGTATTCCGCTTTCAGAAATTTCGACCCACTCTGTGGTTTTGATTGCGGCATCGGTTTCGTTATAACCACCAATTAAAAGAAATTTATTTGCGAAAACTTCAACAATGCCTGCTGCCGCTCTAACTGTGCTCATTGAGTTGGCGGATATTGTAAGTGTTTTATCCGTGATAGAATATTTCATAATTTTGTTAGATACGGAGTTGTGAGAACCGCCGAACAAATAAATTTCATTGTTATAGAATGCGGGTGCTTGGTCTAACGGAAATTCGTTAACGGGCATTGGTCCTTGTAATGCATATTCAATTGATGAGTTAGGGAGGTTATATTCAACGACTAAAGGTTGACCCGGTTCAAGAGAATAACCTCCTGCGATATAGAGTTTTTCACCGTTGATTATCCCCGCTGCGTAAGACCTTTTAAATACTGTGTGTGAACTGTGAATAAAGGGGGCATTGTTATAATTGTAAACTTCTAAGGCGCTGTGAAAACCGAATTGCGGTACTAAACCACCGCAATAAACCACATCACCGTTAAAAATATCAGCAATAAAACCGTATCTTGCAAACTTCATTGTGTCGGCAATTGACCATTGACCTGTTGCCGGATCAAAAACTTGAATTAGATTTGTATAATTTAGAATTTGGTCAGAATACCCGCCAAGAATGTAAATCAACGAATCTTTTACGAAAGCCTTTCCGCCGCTTACAGGTACGGGCATATATCCCGCAATTTTCCAATCGTCTGCTTTAAGTGGGATACTAACCAAAACAATCAGTAATAAAAATTTAATCATTAACTTTTTCATAGGTACTTTAAAACTTTTATTTTTAATATCAAAAATTGTGCCAAACTGAAATAAAACAAAAACATACTTTAGTTAACACTCATATTTAAGTCAACATTATAAACTGTTACTTTTCCTGCGTTAATCTGAAGTGATGTTGAATAATCAGAAAACGAAGGATTTTTAAGAGTAATTTGATAAACACCGGGAGCTAAGGCTTTAAATTTATTAAAGGGAGTTTGCCCGGCATTCTCACCGTTAATATAAACTTCAGCCCAAGGGAAAACTTTCAAATCAAGAAAGCCGAACTCTTTATTTAAATCAACGGAGATAGCCTTTTTTTCGCCGTTTAAAATTTCAATCTCTTTTGAGAGTACCGGGAAACCGGGATGCTTAAATTCGATATTATATTTACCCGGCTGTAATCTTAACTCTTCTTTAATAGGAGTAGTTTCAATATACTTTGAATTAATATAAATTTGTGCCCAGGGTAAACAATCAATACTCAAACTTGCAGGAATAATTACTTTTGCGGGTAATTCATTTTCATCGATGTTGTTTGAAGGAGATTCTTCTTTTACCTTATTGTTTGCAGGTTGTTTTTCCGGTTCAATCCGTAATTCTGGAGTAAAATCATTGGCTATTGTGTTAATATTTTCACCCGGAGTTTCTATAACTTCATTATTCATAACGGCTTGAGAAGTTTCACCCGGTTTAGTTGCAAATATAAAAATTGCCGAAAGCACAATTACTAAAAAAGCCGATATAAAATGATTTCTGTATCTAAACGATTGGGATTTAACTTTACTCCCTTGCCTCCTAATTTGTTCAATAACTCTATTTTCAATACCGGTTTTGAGTAGAGTAAGAGCAACTACTTTGTCATGTTCTCTTTTTGAAGGAGACTTTGCCAATAAATTTTTAATCAAAACGACGATTTCTTGGCTTTCGGTGTTAAACTCAGGGTTGTTAAAATCGGGATCAAAATTTAAAATATTGTTTAATGTTGATTGCATTTCCGTGGCTAAAAACGGATTTTCCCCGGTCATCAACTCATAAAAAACTATACCCGTTTGAAAATAATCGCCTGAAAAAGTAAGTTTATCTCCTAAGATTTGTTCGGGCGACAAGTAAGCGGGAGTACCGATAAGTGAATCTCTTTTAGTGATGTTTTGAACACCGGGTTTTACTGCTAAACCAAAATCGGTAATTTTTACAATCAGGTTTTCGTCAATTAAAATATTTTCCGGTTTTATATCACGGTGTATGACATCGTTTGAATGAAGAAAATAAATCCCTTGTAGAATTTGTTTCATTATAAATTTTTTCTCTTCAAGTGAAAACGACCTGTTTGAGTACGCCTCTCTAAGATTTAACCCCGAAAAAAATTCGTATGATGCGTAAATTTTTCGCTCATTCTTATATTGGTTCAGATACTTTACAAGGTTAATATGTTCAAGATTTTTAAGCAATTCAAACTCGCGTTCAAACCGTTTAATTTCCTCTCCGTTTAATCCCGTATCTTCTATTACTTTTAAGAGAACAATGCTATTGAGAGTTAAATCTCTCGCTTTAAATACACCGTAACCCGAATCCTTTTTGAGAACAGAAAGAATTTCGAATCTGCCGTTATAAAGGAGCTCTTTATCAGTTGTATTCAAAACCGGGAACTCCTTCTTCTTCCATTTTTTTAAGTGTAAGTTGAATCCATCTAACCGAAACACCGAGTGATTTTGCTGTTGCGGTTTTATTGTTATCGTATTCTTTAAGTCGTTTAATCAAAACTTCGCGTACAATACTATCTAATGAACCATCTAAGGGTAAAGTATTTTTTTCATTTTCGGAAAACGGCAGTTCGTCAGGGTCTAAATGTTCGGGAGTTAAAACCCCGCTATCAGAAAAAATTAAAGCACGGTGAATAACATTTTCTAACTGCCTTACATTACCTTCCCAATTAAGTGCCGTTAGTTTTTTAATTGCTGCCTCAGAAAGTGAGACTGAGTTGCCGGGCGAATATTTTTTAATAAAATGCTCTGCAAGCAGAGGGATATCTTCCTTTCTTTCCCGCAAGGGAGGAATATTAATAACTGCTACATTTAGTCTATAATACAAATCTTCTCTAAACTGCCCTTTAGAAATTAATTCTCTAAGGTCTTTATTAGTTGCGGTTATAATTCTAACATCAATTTTTTTGGTCTGAGTATCTCCCAACCTGATAATTTCTTTGTTTTGAATTACTCTGAGCAATTTAGCTTGAAGAGCTTGAGAGATGTCTGCAATTTCATCGAGGAAAAAGGTACCTTTATCTGCAATTTCGAAAAGTCCTTTTTTATCCGAATTTGCACCTGAAAACGCCCCCTTTTTGTAACCGAACAACTCACTTTCTAAAAGTGTATCCGGTATTGAGCCGCAGAATTGAGCGAGATATGGAAATTTTGCTCTGTTACTCAATTTGTGAATAGCGTTTGCAATCAGGTCTTTACCGGTTCCGCTTTCGCCAAGAATCAAAACTGTTGCATTAGTTGCGGCTACCTTATAAACAACCGAAAGGAGTTTTTTGATGGCTTCGCTTTCGCCGATAATCTCAGGCAGTTTTGTTTCTTTCCCGAAATTCGATTTTAGGATTCTGTTTTCATCGGTTAATTCTTCGATTTTGAAAATTTTATCTAAAGCAAGCGAGATAAGATTTGAAAAGAAATCAAGGTACTCTAAATTTTCATGCGTGAAAGCCTTTCTATTACCGGAGCTATCAACGAGAATAACTCCCCAAATTTTACCCTGAAATTTGACCGGTATCCCTATGATTGATTTGATGTTTTGAATTTTTAAACTGATAAATTGCGAAGTTTGCGGGTGGTTTTGAACATCATGGTAAAGGCAGGGGAGAGATTTGGAAATAACCTGCTGCAAAATTCCCGAGGAAAATTCGGAAAGTTCTACCTTTGCACCGGTATTAAGGCTTTTAGAGGCAATCACAGAAAACTGACCGTTAGTTTCATCATATTTTGCGAATAATCCTCTTTCGGCTGCAACAGCTTCAATAACTAAGTCGAGTGAATTTTCGATGAGCTCATCTTTTAAGTTATTACGGTTTAGTTGCTTGCTGAGTTCATATAGAGTATTAAACTGATTGTGTGATATACCTTTTAAATTTTCGATATTTTCTAACATACTAATTTCTCACTCTAAATGAAGCCGGTTTTGAACGAACCGAGTTGTTAAATTCATCTTTACAAAAAAGTACCCAAAAGTAACTCCCGGGAGGCAAATTTGAGTTTAATTTGAAAGAGGAGGTAGTGGTTCCTTTCGGAATTTGAAAGTTTAAAACGGGTTCCGGTTGAATATCATCTGTGAAAATACCGATTGAATATTCGGGATTAAAACCTGGGTCATAATTTAACCAAACAAACTCGGGTTGAGAAGGTGTTTCGATTGCATTAGCGGGGCTAACTAATCTTGGTTCTGTTGTTATTATTCTTTTAATCGAACTTACTCCCGTGATAGTTGCTTTACCGGTATTTTCATAAGAAATTAGAAAAAAATCTTTTGCTATAATTGCTGCGGGGTTATCTATTCCTGCAATATCAAAAAGCCCGAAACTTATTTCATACTTGCGGGTTCCGGGGTTAAATTCAAGTCGGCGGTTAAAATCAAACTCATCAGAATAAACTACAATAGAGTCTAAATCACCCTCAATATCTAAAATTTCTGTTTCAAAAGAAAATCTGTAAGAAACAAGGTCGGGGAAACGATTAGTTACCGAAGAAAAAAACCGTGTGTTAAACGCTTCAGGAATTGAGTTAAGACTGACTTCAAAATTCACATTTTTTGAATTTCCCCAATCAATCAGAACAGAATCCGGATGAAAACCCGGTTTTTCAAGATAAAGAATGGAGGGTCTTTCGTTTAGAACAGTGATTGAAAATGAACCGTCAGTAGAACTTAAAGTAGAAAGCGTTCCGGATTTATTTTTTATTAGAACGCCCGGAACGGGGTCTCTTGCGGGATTCAATTTAAATACTCTTCCTGAAACAGCCGGAATATCTTGCACACCTGCAGCAGGGTCAAGAATATTATTCCTTGGCGCATCGCAGCCGTAAGTAAAAAGTAATATCGTTAAAAAAATATTGAGAAGGTTGCGGTTCAAAGTGTAAAGAAACTAATTAAATTGACAAAAAAATGAATTTTGATTGATTACCATATTCTAAAATTAACCATAAAACCTTATCTTAAACATATATTTAAAAAGAAAATTAACTTAAATTAGTTCCAAAAAAAGGCAAACCGAAAATGAAAAAATTATTAATTCTTCTCGCTTTATTCATTTATTTTACCCCGGTGATACCGCAGAACAAATATCCTGCACCCACACAAGAGAATGAAAGAACTTCAGCTTCAGAAAAGCGAGTGAAAATGTATGAAGAATCGATATTTAAGAATTTTGAGTTTGAATCTATTGGACCCACCGTTTTTGGTGCAAGAATTGTTGACCTTGATGTTAATCCGGGTAATCCGAAAGAGATGTTTATTGCTTATGCTTCAGGGGGATTGTTCTATTCAAAAAACAACGGAAACAGTTTTACTCCGGTTTTTGATTTTCAGGCTACTATCATAATGGGGGATATTGCAGTTGATTGGAAAAACGGCACTGTGTTTATTGGAACAGGCGAAAACAACTCATCACGCTCTTCTTATACAGGTGCCGGCGTTTATAAATCGACAGATTTAGGTAAAACTTGGAATTATTCAGGGTTATCAGGAACTCACAGAACCGGAAGAATTATTATTGATCATTCTAATCCAAACAATGTTTGGGTTGCTGCCGCAGGTGCACTCTACAGTAAAAATGAAAACAGGGGCATTTTTAAGAGTTCAGACGGTGGTAAAACCTGGAGTAAAACTCTTTATATTGATGACCTTACCGGAGTTATTGACCTTATTCAAGACCCCTTTAATGCTAATGTTTTATACGCAGCTGCCTGGTATCGTTCAAGAACCTCTTGGAATTTTTCGGACGGTTCCGGTAATAGCGGAATTTATAAAACGGAAGATGCAGGTGAGACTTGGAAAAAAATTACCAACGGCGATAACGGTTTCCCTGTAAATAAGTTTACAGGCAGGATAGGGCTCGCTATCTCGCATAAGAATCCCGGTGTTATTTACGCACTTTTAGATAACCTCGAAACTTATGAGCAAGAGAGAGTTAAAAAAATAAAGATCGATAAAGACGATTTAATAAATATGAAGAGGGAAGATTTTCTTGAATTAAGTGATGAAGATATTGATGAATACCTCTCAAATTACGGATTTCCACAAGAATACAATGCCTCAAAAGTAAAAGAACTTGTGAGAAATTTCCGGATTGTACCACGCGATTTAGTAACTTATTTGGGTGATGCCAACAGAGACCTTTTTGATAAACCCGTGAAAGGTGCCGAACTTTACAGAAGTGATAACGGCGGAGGAACTTGGGTAAAAACTCACGATAAGCCAATTAAAAATATGTACTTTACTTACGGATATTACTTCGGCGAGGTTAGAGTTAGTCCGCAAGATGATAATATAGTATATTTACTCGGTGTACCGATACTTAAATCTACTGACGCAGGGAAAACTTTTTACTCTGTAAACCGTGAAAATGTACATGTTGATCATCATTCTATGTGGATAAATCCAAACGATCAAGACCATTTGGTTTTAGGAAATGACGGTGGATTAAACATTTCATACGACGGAGGAGCCACTTATTTTACTTTGAACACACCGGCTGTGGGTCAATTTTATTCGATTAGTGTTGATAATGCAAAGCCTTACAATGTTTACGGAGGCACTCAGGATAACGGAGTTTGGAAGGGACCTTCAAACTATAAATATTCATACAGGTGGTATTCAACCGGCGATTATCCGTATAAATCATTGTTGGGAGGAGACGGTATGCAAACTGCTATAGATTCAAGAAACAACAATATTTTATATACCGGTTACCAATTTGGAAATTATTTTAGAATTGATTTATCAAAAGGGGAATACAAACAAGTTAAACCGTACCACAAATTAGGTGAGCCGTTACTTAGATTTAATTGGCAAACGCCTATTCATTTATCCGTACATAATCAAGATATCCTCTATTTAGGCTCAAACAAACTTCACCGCTCAATGAACAAAGGGGATAATTTTGTTGAAATCTCAACAGATTTAACTAAGGGTGCGGTAGAAGGAAATGTGCCGTACGGAACCTTAACCGCAATTCATGAATCGCCCCTAAAATTTGGATTAATTTATACCGGAAGTGATGACGGTCTTGTGCATGTTACAAAAGATGGTGGCAACACTTGGAGCAATATTACCAAAGGGTTGCCTGAAAATTATTGGGTTTCAAGAATTAAAGCATCGGCTTTTGATACATCAACGGTTTATCTTTCATTAAACGGTTACAGATATGACAACAATGAATCCTTGATTTATTCATCCGTTGATTTCGGAAAAACATGGAAACAGATTGGGAAAAATCTTCCTAAAGAACCGGTAAATGTAATTATCGAAGACCCCGTGAATCCGGATATAATTTACTGCGGCACAGATTTCGCAATTTACTTAAGTCTTGACAAGGGTGAAATATTTCACAATTTTAACGGAACTTTGCCGTTTGTTCCCGTTCACGACCTTGTTGTTCATCCCACAGAGGGGGATTTATTAGCGGGTACTCACGGGAGATCCATTTTCAAAGTGAACATTAAGAAAATTCAGAACTTAGACCCTGTAACATTAACTGCAGACTTACACATGTATGATATTAACCCCGTAAATCATTCTGCAAATTGGGGGGTAAGAGGTTACGACGGTTCAATTTATGAACCGGCTTTAAAAATTGAGTTTTTTACTAAAGATGGAGGAGATGTTTCGTTTTCGGTAAGAGATTCATTAAATGCAAATCTCCACAATTTTACATTCAAGGCAGGGAAAGGCTTCAATTTTGTTGATTATGATTTGAGCTTCACACCCGCCTCTACAAAAGAAGAACCAAAAGATAGCGGTAAGTTTTATCTGCCTATAGGTAAGTACGGATTAACTGCCGAATTAAACGGAATATCAATTTATAAGGAATTTGTGATTAAAGGACCTGTAAAGGCAAAAAGAAAATGAGAGATAAATTAGATTCTCAACCAATTAGCGTAAACAATTTTTCTCCGGAAATTATTTTGGAAGACCATAGAGTTAAACTTGAGCCTGTAAGTGAAAGCCATTTTGAAGGTTACTCGAAATTTATGACAAAACCCGAAATTTGGAATTTTGCAGTATTTAAGATCTCTTCAAATCAGGATGTTAAGAATTTTATTGACCGTTGCGTTAGAGAGAGGGCAGAGAGAAAGAGGTACTCATTCACAGTTTTTAACAAATTAGACGGTCAGATTTGCGGAGGTTCATCTTTCCTTAATTTTTCATTTCACGATAAGCGGGTTGAAATAGGTAGCAGTTTTTTGAATCCGGTTGTGTTAGGTAAAGGTATAAATTCAAGTGTGAAATTTCTTTTATTGGAATATGCCTTCACGGTGTTAAACTTTGAGAGAGTTGAATTTAAAACAGACTTCTACAATTATAGAGCAAAAGCAGCATTAGTCAAAATTGGTGCCATTGAAGAAGGGATATTAAAAAGCCACACTTTAATGCACGATGGAAGAAGAAGGGATTCTGTTTACTATGGAATAGTAAAATCTGCATTTGAATCTGTGAAGAAATTGTACCAAAGTAGTTAACAGACAAGGAGCGAAACGCTTTCGATAGTTCGCTTACGCTGACAGTTGACAGATCGCTCCGCTGACAGTGAACAGAAAGCCCGACAGAGTCGGGAGTGAAGGGAAAGCGAAACGCAGTTAACAAATTTAGTGGGTAGATGCGATCCCGACTGGGTCGGGAGCAGTGAAGGGTAAAGGG
>JACSRR010000176.1 GCA_014879635.1 Ignavibacteriaceae bacterium
TTGGTAATGAAATATTTATTACTACAGCCTTAGGTATTTGGCAGTTAAAAAGGGGAAAGTTAGTGCAAATTTATACCCACTCTGACCCCGGTTTGAGAAGCGTTTTTTCTCTTCACAAGGATGATTCAGGTAAAATGTTTGTCGGAGCAGAAGCAGGTCTCCACACACTGGAGGGCGATTCTCTAATAAAATTTGCGGATAAATCATTTTCAATTAGTAAGCCTGTTTATTTTATCACTAAATCTATTGATAACAAATTGTGGATAGGTACAAACGCGGGGCTTACCTACTACGAAGGTGACGGTAAGTACCAAAACTTCGGTTTAAAAGAAGGTTTAGCCGGATATGAAACAAACAGGTCAGCTTGTGTATTTGATGCCCAAAATAACCTTTGGGTAGGAACTAATAACGGTTTATCATTTATGACTGTTAAAAGCCTCTCGCAAAATTATCCTCCGCCAAAAGTTTACTTCAAAGGTATGCGCTCATTTTCCGGTGAGCATTTTAATCTCAATGTTGAAAACAAAATCCCAAACGATTTAAATAGTCTCTTCTTTGATATCAGAGCTTTATCTTTTTTAAATGAAGAAGGAAATGAATATTTAGTCAAACTTGAAGGCTTTGATAATGAATGGTCGCATTATAATCAATATCAGCTTGACCAAATCAAGTATCAACAACTCCCTTCCGGTAAATACAACTTATTGGTTAAAACAAAAAATAAATTTAGTGATTGGAGCCCGGTTTACACATCGGCAGATATTATTATTAAGCCACCGTTCTATCTGAATATTGCCTTTTTAATATTAATGGCAGTGATAATTGTTCTCACTTTCTTATTTGCCAATAAATTCCTGATTACCAGAAAATATTCTAAGGATTTAGAAAATATTGTAAAAGTGAGAACGCTAAAGCTCAGCGAATCTGAATCAAAATTAAAAGAGTTAAACGAAAGTTTGGAATCGCAAATTAAATCCAGAACCTACGAACTCGCAAAAATGAACATACTTCTTCAAAAAGAAATTGAAGAGAACAAGTTATCTGAACAAAAACTTAAAGAAAATTCTAAAAATCTTGAAAAATTGAATTTTACTAAAGACAGATTGTTTTCTCTAATCTCACATGATTTGAGGAGTCCTTTTACAACTATAATCGGGTACTCAGATTTAATTGCCGATGAGTGGCAAACTCTTGAAAGGGAAGAGATTAAAAGTTTAGCCACCAAGATTTTAAATTCTTCAAGATTAACTCTTAACCTGCTTAATAGTCTTTTAGAGTGGTCAAAAGCTCAGATTTCAGGAGCTGAATTTTCGCCTAGTATGATTGACCTCCACTCTATCAATAAAGAGTTAATGGATATGTTTCAACCCTTAGCAATTTCTAAAAATGTCCATTTAGAGTCTCATATTAATGAGCGACTAATGATAGAAGCTGACCAAAATTTGATAGAAGCAATTATTAGAAATTTGATATCTAACGCAATTAAATTCACTAACAGGGGCGGTAAGGTAAATGTCAATTATTCGCTTTTTAATGATGTGATTCAAATTTCGGTATCAGATACAGGCATTGGTATTCCAAAACAAATTCTAAACGATATCTTTAATTTGAGTTCTTCAGCAACAAGAAAGGGTACTGAAAAAGAAACGGGCACAGGTTTAGGATTATCATTAGTTGAAGAATTTGTATCTATGCACGGTGGTGAAATTAAGGTTGATACTTCTATAGGTGTCGGTACAACTTTTACTGTATTCTTGCCTGTTTCTCAATCAAATCGTATAAAAGATGATCAAGTTAATGAATAATTTATCTGATTTTTATTAGTATCTATGTACCGTTCAGTTGCCTTAGATGCACTCAGAGGATTTGCAATAATAACAATGATTCTTTCGGGAAGAATTCCTTTTGGTACTCTTCCCGGCTGGATGTATCATGTACAAGTACCTCCACCTCTTCACAAATTTAACCCTTCACTTGCCGGAATTTCATGGGTTGATTTAGTTTTCCCGTTTTTCTTGTTTGCAATGGGCGCTGCTTTCCCTATTGCCCTTTCAAAGAGGTTAGAAAAGGGAGATACCTACTATAAAATAATTTCTCAAATTTTTACGAGAGGAGCGCTTCTCGCATTTTTTGCAGTTGTTTTACAACATATCAGACCTTGGAGCATGGCAAAAAATCCCGGTGTTTACGAATATATTGTAGCTCTTGCCGGTTTTGTTGCACTTTTTTTAATATTTTGGCGATTTCCTGACTCATTTTCTAAAAATTTAAAGTTGTGGTTGAGAGTTGCAGGGTTTACCGCAATTATTGCAATTCTCTATTTTGTAAAATTTCCCGATGGGTCAGGTTTTAAATTTAACCGTTATGATATCATTATTCTTGTTTTGGCTAATGTTTCCGTATTTGGTTCACTAATATGGTTATTTACCAAAAATAATATTTTACTTCGTTTAGGTATTATGGCGTTGCTTTTTGCTTTCAGACTCTCAAGTCCTGTTGAAAATGAATGGATTAACGAGGCAGCTAAGTTACAGTCCTCCGGTTGGCTTTTTAATGTAAACTTTTTAAAGTACTTGTTTATTGTTATTCCCGGAACAATTGCAGGGGATTTTATTTTGCAGTTTGCCAAATTAAGAAAAGAGGAAATTATTTTAAATGCGGGACTTACAAAACAGACTCAAATTTTTTTAACGGTTCTGATGTTCTTGTTTACAGTTGTTTCTCTTGTTGGTTTATATACCCGTGATGTTTTTGAAACAACATTAGTAGGTGTTTTGCTCTCTGCAGGCGGTTATTTGCTCTTTAGATACTCCGGTAAACTAAACGAATATGAAAAAATCACCTTTGAAATCTATAAGTGGAGCGTTTTCTTTTTCATTTTGGGGTTATTTTTGGAACCGTTTGAAGGGGGAATCAAAAAAGATCATTCAACTATGAGTTACTATTTTTTGACCTCCGGTTTAGCAGGGTTTATGTTCACCGGGTTTTCTTTCCTTTTTGATATTTTCAAAAAAGAGAAATACCTCTCGCTCTTAATTTCAAACGGGCAAAATCCGATGCTTATTTACGGTGCAAATCAAAATCTCTTAACACCTGTTATTGGATTGATTGCTTTAGATTCTCTGTTGGTTCCGCTCACCGGAAATATGTGGCTCGGTGCTCTGAGAGGGCTTTTCTACACGCTTATTCTTGCCTACTTTACGGCTATTTGTACAAAATATAAAATTTATTGGCGTTCTTAGTTCGGTTTTGATTTAAGTTTAATTTCCGAAAACCGGTAGTTTAATGACGATTTTTCATCGTTTAATGCTTTAATCTCTGAAAAAAGTCTCATCAATTGCTCCCCGCTTGCAGCTTTAACTTTTAAATTTACTTCCCTTATAGCATTTTCAATTCTTATAAGTTTGAATTTTCTAACAATATCAACAGCCGACTTAAAAACCTCGTTTTTGGGTCCCGGCGAAAAATAATCGTCTAATCCCGCACTGTAACTATGCGAATCAACAAATAAACTCCTCAAATAAGACTTGAATTTTTCGTCAGTCAATTTGTTTGAGACAGTACTAATTGTTACCGGGTTTTCTGATATGTGAATATCATAAATTACTTCAATTATTGCAAAGTTGCTTGGGTCAAAAAATTCTTCGGGAGTAACAAAAAAGAACACAAAATTTAATATATCAAGATTTCCTTCAAGCAAAATTCTGATTAACTCCGTTTCGTTAATCGTAATTTCGGGGGGTAATTTAATTTCGGCAGATGATTCTTTAATTTGTTGGTTTTGTCTGCTAACAATTTTGTTTGCAGGCAAATCATCGCCCCTGAAAACAACTTCGGGCTCTGACTTCAGAATTTTTTCAATTTCAGTTACTATTAAAGATTCTCTAAGGTCAAATTTAGATGATATATTTTTAATCATTACGGTTTTTCGCAATTCATCCGGCATATAAGCAATAGGTTTAACCATATCCCTGATTGCTTGCGTCATTTTATCCGCATCGTTAAAAGCACCCCTTTTTTCGAAAATCATGTATTGAAAATCAATAAAATCTTTTGCAGTTTTAATTTCGTTATCAAAAATAGATTTCCCCCTTTCTCTCACAAATGAATCAGGGTCTTCATCTTCGGGTAAATTTACAATTTTTATATTGACATTTTGTTTTAACAAAACTTCGATACTTCTCATTGCAGCTTTGTAGCCGGCAGAATCAGAGTCAAAAATCAGATAAAAGTTCTTTGTAAAACGGCTTAATAATCTTACTTGTTCTTCCGTGAGCGAGGTTCCGGAAACTGCAACTACATTTTTAATTCCGTTTTGATGAAGAGTTATTACATCTAAATATCCTTCTACTAATACTGCGTAATCAAGCCTTCTTATTTCCTCTTTTGCATGAGAAAGACCGTAAAGTACTCTCCCCTTGTGATAAATTGGGTTTTCTGGCGAATTAACATATTTCCCCGTATCTTTACGGTCTTCTAAAATTCTACCGGCAAATGCTATTTCTCTCCCTGTTGCCGAAAAAATTGTAAAAATTAACCTGCCCGAAAATCTTTCGTAAATTCTTCCGTCTTCCGATTTCCCTAAAATGCCGAGCTCAATTGCTTTGTTTTGGTCAACTTTGTTCTTTTTGAAGTAGTCAATTAATTTACCGCCACTCCCTTGGGGTGAGTAACCAAGGTTAAAAGTCTTGTATGAATTTAGACTAATTTTCCGTTTCTTTAGATATTCGTCGCCTGTTTTATAAACTTTAATGTTTAGTAAATTTTCGGAATAATATTTAGCGGCAAGGGCTGTTATTTGATAATATTCCTCGTTTTCTTCCTGTTTTTGGTCGTTTTGAGTAGGAAGCGAAATACCATATTCTTTTGCAAGTTCTTTAATTGCGTCAATAAAAGTAAGCTTTCCGAAATCCATTACAAATTTTAACGCATTTCCGCCGGCACCGCAACCAAAACAATGGTAAATCTGCTTTTTAGGACTTACCATAAAGGAAGGCGTTTTTTCTTCATGGAACGGACACACTGCCCGGAAGTTTGCGCCCGAGCGTTGCAATCTGATGTACTTGCTTAATACATCTACTATATCTGCAGCATTCAGAATTTCGTCTATTTTATCTTGAGGAATTTGCAATTGAAGTTAAAGTTTTAATAATGTCATATAACAAATATAAGGTATGGGCTTATATGATTAACCGGTGGTTAAACAATTTAACCGCTAAGCACACAAAAAAGTAGTTGACAAAATTAGTGGGTAGTAGATAGATGCGAAAACGCAGTAAAGGGTAATCCCGACAAGAATCGGGAGTAAAGGGTGAAGGGTAAAGAGTAAAGAGTGAAGGGCAGAAAAAAAAGTTGATAAATTTAGTGTGTAGAAAAATCAATTTTTGACGCCGGAGGTGTCACATATTTGTAGTAAAAAAGAAATTCAGATTTGTTCAGGACCCCGGAGGCGGTCGCATATTAAAAAAGGTTTTAACCGCAGAGCACGCAGAGTAGATACATTTAAATCTTAATAATTTAGCCAAAAATCAGGAATCACAAAATTTAAGTTATAAAATTATTGCAGCCAAAAAATCAGGCGAACCCGAATAAATTATCATTTTTATTTGAATATATTGCTTAACATTTAAATTTATTTTTATTTTAAGTAATAAATGATTAATTTATTTTTCATATAAATTATATCTCTTTATATTTACGCGAACAATTATCAGAATTTTTATTCTGATTTTATTTTCTCTCAACAAGGAGAATCTATGACAAAAGTACAAAATAGATTTAGAGGTTTAATAGAAGCTTTTACTCCCCCTCCAAAATTTAGAATTCCGGTAATTTTATTACTTGGAGTTCTTGCGGGTTTACTATTAGTAACATTCCATATCTCAAATGCTGCCTCGTATATTTCAGATGACCCAAAAGCATGCGTTAACTGCCATATCATGGCGCCGTATTACGCTACTTGGGAGCGTGGGAGTCACGGAAGGGTTACTGTTTGTAATGACTGCCATGTGCCACAAGACAATATATTTAATAAGTATTACTTTAAAGCGAGTGACGGAGCAAGGCATGCAACTATGTTCACTCTTAGATTAGAACCTCAAGTTATCAGAATTCACAAAGCAGGAAGAGACGCCGTTCAAGCTAATTGTGTTAGGTGTCATGAAAATGCTATTCATCCGGTATCTCTCAGAGGTTTTAGCGATAAAAAAACTATTGCGTCAGATGAAACTTACTGTTGGGATTGTCATCGCGAAGTTCCTCACGGAAGAGTTAACTCACTCTCATCCACCCCTTATGCAAGGGTACCAAGATTAGAACCGGTAATTCCGGAATGGATAAACAATTACATATATTCAAAAGGAAACAACCAATCAGGAGCTATTAATGAGTAAATTAACTAACCTTTTTTCTGAAAAACCTTGGATGGCTTACGGGCTTTTTTTCTTAACCGTTATCATCGTCTTTCTTGCGGGGTTGTTTCTTTCTTCCGTAATTGAAAGAAGAGCTGAATCGGCATATACTTTTCAAACCGTAAAACCTATTCCGGAGTATGAACCAAGAAACGAAGTCTGGGGTGAAAATTACCCGAGAGAATACGAAACTTATATGAAAACCCTTCACGGTGATTTCGCAAGTGCCCACGGTGGGTCTAAAATGATTGACTACTTAGAAAAATATCCCGAATTAGTAGTTCTTTGGGCAGGTTACGCTTTCTCTAAAGACTATTCTCAGGGAAGAGGGCACGCAAACGCAGTTAAAGACATCAGAAATACTTTGAGAACAGGGGATAACGATGTTAGTCCTATGTATGCTACTTGTTGGACATGCAAAAGTACCGATGTTCCAAGATTAATGCGTACTATGGGCGTTGGAGAGTTCTACAAAGGGAAATGGAAAGACCTCGGCTCAGAAGTTGTAAATCCTATCGGATGCCAAGATTGCCATGACCCTAAAACTATGAATTTACGCATCACCCGCCCTGCTTTAATTGAAGCTTTGGAGAGAAGAGGAACCGATATTTCAAAGCTATCTCGCCAAGAAATGAGATCTCTTGTTTGCGCCCAATGCCATGTTGAATATTATTTCAAAAAAGAAGATGCATATTTAGTTTTCCCTTGGGATAAAGGCTTTAGTGCAGATGAAATGGAAGCGTATTTTGACGAAATTGAATTTTCAGACTGGACTCACTCACTCTCGAGAGCACCAATGATTAAAGCTCAACACCCTGATTACGAACTCTTTATGACCGGTGTTCACGCTGCAAGAAATGTTGCTTGTGCTGATTGCCACATGCCGTATAAATCTGAAGGCGGCGTAAAATTTACAGATCACCATATTCAAAGCCCTTTAAACAATGTTGCTAATTCTTGTCAGGTTTGCCACCGCGAAGAAACATCACGCTTAGTTAAAGATGTTTATGAAAGGCAAGACAGAATTGAAGAATTAAGACGCATTGCCGAAAAAGCCCTTGCTGCTGCTCATATTGAAGCAAAAACCGCTTGGGATAACGGTGCTACAGAAGCTCAAATGAAGAAAGCTCTTACTCTTATTCGTCACGCACAATGGAGATGGGACTGGGTAGCTGCAGCAAACGGATTAGGTTTCCACTCGCCTGTTGAAGCTATGCGTGTTCTTGGAACTTCTATTGCTAAAGCAGAAGAAGCCCGTAGAGAATTGGGTATTATTTTGGTAAAATTAAATGTACCCTACCCGGTTCCTATGCCCGATATATCAACCAAAGAAAAGGCGCAAACATATATCGGTTTAGATATGGATAAATTTAAGAAAGGCAAAGAAGAATTTCTTAAAACTACGGTAGTTCAATGGGATGAAGATGCTAAGAAACGGCAAGGTACATTAAAAGAGTATTAATCTAATATTGTTTCATTAAAAGGCTGTCTTTGTGGCAGCCTTTTTTATTTTAACTAACAGGAATCCGGGTGTAAAATAAATAGTTGAAAGACTGTTTGTTTAACTAAAAGCAGAATATTGTTTAATTGTTACAGGTCGGGAAATGAAGTTAATTTTTAGTGCGGGAAACAATCTGTTTAAGGAAAGCAACAGATTTTTATTAATATTTCTTATACAGAATATTTTTCAATAATTTCTTCCGGAATAGCAACGGGTCTTCCGGTTTTAATTGAAACCATTGTATAAACAAAAGAACCTTCGGCAGCAAGTTTCATATTTGATTTTCTATAGATTTGAAAAGTGACGGTACATTGAGCCCCTGAATACCCCGTCAATCCGGTTTCTACAACTGCGGTATCTTCTAAATTTAACTGTCGTAAATACTTGACATTTGATTCAGAAACAAACCAATTATAGCCGATATCAATAAATTCTTTCATCGACATTTTGTAGTTATTAACCATTTGGTCATAACGGGCAGCAAGAACATAATCCATATATTTAGAGAAATGAACATGATTATTCATATCAATATCATCGGGTCTTACTTTTATTTCGGTTCTAAATCTTGAAAACATAACACCTTAAAAAAAACCGGCTATGAGGTTAACCCAAGAGCCGGTTCATACTAACTAACTAATATTATTCTCTAACTACCCACACCTTAATAACGGCGTGAACAGATGAGTGAAGTCTTACCGGCACATCGTGAATACCTAAAGATTTAATAGCTTCTTCAATTTCAATTTTGCGTTTATCAATTTCGAAACCTTTCTCTTTTAAACCATCGGCAATCATTTGCGAAGTAACGGAACCGAATAATTTTTCTTCTTCACCAACCGAAACGGGAATAGTGATTTGAACTTTTTCGATTTCTTCTTTAATTTTTTGAGCAGCGCTAACTTCTTTTTGAACTCTCTTATTAATATTCTTTTTTTCTTCTTCAAAAGCTTTCAAATTACCTTTTGTAGCTAAATAAGCATATTGTTTAGGAATTAAATAGTTAACAGCATAACCGTCTTTGACGCTAACAACATCACCGGCTTTGCCCAATTTTTCTAAATTTGTTCTTAAAATTACTTTCATTGTGATACTCCTTATCTTACGGCATCAGCCACATAAGGCAACAGTGCCATTAAACGGGCTCTTTTAATAGCAACGGTAAGTTGTCTGTGATATTTAGCGCTAGTACCGGTGATTCTACGCGGAATAATTTTACCTTGTTCTGTGATAAACTTCTGTAACAACTTAACATCTTTATAATCGATATATTTGATGCCCATTTGAGTGAATCTACAAACTTTTGCTGATTTAAGCATTAAGATTCTCCTTATTTGCGGTTATTGTGATTAATTAAATTTGATTCTTCGGGTGAGAGGAATTTATCAAATGAGTCATCCGAATAATTAGGGGCTATCTCTTCTTCATAGTCACTAATCGGTTCTTCAAACAATTCTTCACCTGTGGGCTTAAACTTTTTGTTCAGGAATTGAATTCTGCGAGCTTTAATTTCAACGATACTCCTGCTAGTACCGTCTTCACTTCTCCAGGTTCTACTCTGAAGTTCACCGTCAACTAAAACGGCGGCACCTTTTCTGACACGCTCTTTGCAGCTTTCGGCTAATTTGTTCCAAGCAACTACGCCAACAAAACAAACATCTTCCTGCCACTGATTTGACGAATCTTTGAATTTTCTATTAGAAGCAATTGTGAAATTCACAACCGGGGTTCCATTTGTAGTCTGTCTAAAAACCGGGTCTTTAGTCAAATTTCCGGCAATGATTACATAATTGATTTCAGGCATTTTCAAATCAGCCATGTTAAAACTCCTTATTCAGTTTTTGTTGAATTATTTTCTTCAGTAGTTTCTTCTGAAGCTTCAACTTCTGTAATAGGTGCTTCTTCTTTTACGGCTGCCGGTTCAACAACTTCGGTAATTTCCGGTTCTGAAACAACTTCGGCAGCGGGTGTTGTTTCTTCTACTATGTTTTCAACAACTGTTTCTTTAACTTCTTCAACTTCGGCAATTTCTTCAATCTCTTCAACAATCTCTTCTTCTAACACAGTTTCAACCGCCGGAATCACAGTTTGTTCAACAATTTTGTCAATCAATTCAACTTGCGATTGTCTGTCTTTGAAGTATTCAAGAGCTTCTTTTTCTAATTTTATCGTTAGAAATCTGATTACATTTTCGTCAAATCTGAAAAATCTTTCTAATTCGGGAATTAATGAAACAGGTGATTCATGGCGGTAAATCGCATAAAAACCTGATTTGTGTTTATCGATAAGATATGCTAAGCGTTTTCTTCCGAGTATTTCGGTATCGTGAATTATGCCGCCAACATTTTTGATTTTTTCGACTACTTTTTCAAGAAGGGATTCTATTTCTTGATCGTCTAATCCCGCATTTAGTATTATTGCGGTTTCGTAGTGGTTAGTTCGCACTATAACCTCCCTTTGGTCTTAGATCCTCCGTACTGCGGAGAATAGGGTTAATGAATTATGTTTATTGTATGTGAAAAAACAGACCTTAAATATAAATCTATTTTTACTTTTTCCCAAAATATTTTTTCTTCTTTCTTTGCCCGGCTTATTGGCATTTTTCGGTGGCAAAAGATATTTTAACCGCAGAGAAAAAAGGTTCGAGGTTCGAGGTGCGGGGGTTCGGGGTTAAAAAAAATGTTCTTAGTTCCTTGTGCGTAGTTCTAAGTTCAGGGTTCGGTTACAATCCGGTGGGGATTGAGCGGAGTCGAAATGACCGGGAATTAAATTTTTTAAGATTTATATCAATTTGGAAAAATTTAACATGCGACACCCTTCAGGGTCGAATAAATCAGATTATCCTTTTTTCTACAAACATTTGACGCCTTCAGCGTCATAATTTCATTTTACATTGACATTTATTAATTTTCAGT
>JACSRR010000392.1 GCA_014879635.1 Ignavibacteriaceae bacterium
GCGGGTTTATGTACACAAAGATATTTATGATACTTTCAGAGGTAAAATTGTTGAATCAGCAAAAAATATTAAATATGGTGACCCGTACAATGAAAACACTATAACGGGTCCGATGATAACTGAAGATGAAGCTATCCGGGCAGAAAATTGGGTGAATGAAGCAAAGAATGCAGGGGCAAAAATACTTTGCGGCGGCAAACGCAGCGGAGCTGTGCTTGAACCAACAGTGATTGAAAACGCGCCCGATACAGCCAATGTTAAATGCGCAGAAGTATTTGCACCTGTAATAACTATTGAAGCTGTAAACAGCATCGAAGAGGCAGTTGAAAAAGTGAACGATTCGCGTTTCGGCCTTCAGGCAGGACTCTTTACAAATGATATGAAAGCAATTATGTATGCTTACAATAACATTCACACTGGCGGGGTGATAATTAACGAAGCTTCGGCATACAGAATGGACGCAATGCCTTATGGCGGAGTAAAAGATTCAGGCAACACTCGCGAAGGCGTGCGCTATGCCATACATGAAATGACTGAAGTGAAAATACTGGTGCTGTAAAGTGTTTTAGACAATATTGCCAATAAACGTTTCTCGATCTTCCAACAATAATAATACCCAAAAAAAAGAAAGTGATGAAATTGTACTAGGCAACACACCCGTAATCATTGATAAATATCTTGATGGACGCATACCCCTTCGGTCGTTCCTTGTAAAATATCCATGATGTGTATTTCTCAAAGCTCTTATAACATTACTCGTAAAGTCTACAACATTTTCAACATTATCCCCAGTCAAAGTATTATTTCTAACAGTAATATTATCCCCACTCACTTTATACTTTAGCCAAACAGATTCTTTTACTGTATCTACAATTTGTGTATATATATCTTCATTAACTGACTTAAGGTATTCTTTAATTCTTAATGGGGAATTTGTCATTATCTCATTAAATTTGTTAACGGCGAAATCTCTATTAAACAATCTTTTGAAGAATTCTGAGCCATTTCTTGGGATACCTATACTTACTTTACTACAGATTCCATCAAGCATGTCTGCAATAAGAAAAGTAGTACTCTTGTTATAATAACTATCATTTGAAGATAAAATGGATAAACTCATTTTTAACATATGTAAAAGGGATAGATTATACTCATAAGCAAATATTGGGTCTATAACGTCCGCATCGTCTTCACTTACAAAATTACATAAGTTAAAATTAAATGAAATGAATTTTTCAGATTTGATTAAAAACCATTCAAAAAAATCCGTATATTCATCTAAAGCCGGGCATGGAAAATTATGTTTTGAGAAAATATTGATTTCATTTATTTCCTCTAATTTTAAATTATCAGCAATTTTCACTTCAGACCTGATGAAAGAAAGAATATCTTGGGGGAATTTGCCAAGTTCATATTTATGTGGTGTATCCGGTATAAAAATAAAATACAGGCCTAATTTCCAACTTACATGAAAACTACACATATAAGGAAAGAAGAAATATTCTGCAATATTTATTAATGTTTGAAAATATTCATGTGTTTCAACAGACAACCATTTTCTTAAAGCATTAAAACCAGTAAAATTTTCTCTACCAACATTGTTATGAAAATCAGGATAATTCCTTAGAGTATATTGCCCGCGCAAAAGACCACTTTTGGTATAATATGTTCCATCCATTCTTATACTATAGATTTTTCCCTTTGGATAAATTTTTAGAAAAACATCTTCAAAGGTATATTTGAGTAAATCCTTTAAATCATTTTCTTTAGAAAAAAA
>JACSRR010000323.1 GCA_014879635.1 Ignavibacteriaceae bacterium
TAAGAGACAGTCTATATATCAAGAACTGTGCCAAAAATGAAATTACTCAAATTAGGCTTTTTTTTAACAATTAAATCTCTTTTTCCTGACAGATAATCTGCCATTATTAATAAGTGCGACAATATGTCGCAACAAGTGACATAATTACATCTTCATTAGCTTTTATGAAAATACATAGAAATATTATCGACCAAATATCGTCTTCATTTATCCAAATTGTAACTGAAGGGAGATATGCTGATAAGGTTATTCAAAATGCTTTTCAGAACAACAAAAAATGGGGAGCAAGAGATAGAAAAATTTTTGCTGAATCTCTTTACGATATGGTCAGGCACAAGGTTTTTATTAAATATTGCGGAAATCTTGATGAGCCGTTACAAAATCCTGAAGCTGAAAAGTATTTTTTTATTTACTATTTTCTTTTCAAAGAAGAAATTCTACCCGGATATACATTTGATTCAGAAACTGTAAACAGGAGAAAAAAAGAAGCTGAATCAATTAGAGAAATTCTCTATTCAATTCCAAAGTGGCTTGATGAATACGGTGTAGAGCAGTTGGGAGAGGAAAAGTGGAGTAAGGAAATTAAAGTTCTAAACCAAGTGGCACCGGTTTTTCTAAGAACAAATACACTTAAAATCACTCCGCAAAATTTAATAACGGAAATGAACAATGAGGGTATCATTTGCGAAAAAGCAGGCGAATATGATGAATCTTTAGCGTTACTCTACAGAAAAAATGTATTTCAAACGGAAAGTTTTAATAAAGGATTTTTTGAAGTACAAGATATCTCATCGCAAAAAGTTTCAAGAGTTTTAGACCCTCAACCCGGAATGCGTGTTGTTGATGCATGCGCCGGAGCAGGTGGAAAATCACTTCACATTGCAACACTGATGCAAAATAGAGGCAGAATAATAGCAATGGATATAGAGCAATCAAAACTGGATGAACTTAAACGCAGGGCAAAGAGAAACAGTATTGATATTATTGAAACCCGGTTGATTGACTCATCTAAAATTATAAAGCGAATGAATAATAGTGCCGATATGCTCCTGATTGATGCTCCCTGCTCAGGTAGCGGAGTTTTAAAGCGTAATCCCGATGCAAAGTATAAACTTACAATTAAAAGAATCAAAGAATTAGTTGAAATTCAGAAAAGAATTTTGAATTCTTATCCGCAAATGTTAAAAACAAACGGAATATTAGTTTATGCTACTTGTAGCATTTTTCCCGAAGAGAACGAACATCAAATTCAATCCCTGATTGAAAATAATCCCGGTAAATTTGAACTTGTAAATCAAATTACTATTTTCCCTTCAGAAGGCGAAGGAGACGGCTTTTATATAGCAAAACTACGAAAGTTAATTTAATTACGGAGTAATCATTAAGTTTGAAACTCATTATTTTTTGTTAAGCCGAAATACAACTATTACCCGAATAAAAAATACACTTTGAACAACTCTTTTCATTTTTAGGGTAATTACCGCTTCTAATTGTATTTACCATCAGTTTTATTTTTTCTTCGATCCCTATAATCAATGATTTGTCAAATTCTTTGAACTGATTATTTTCCGGCACTCTCAAAAAAGCAAGCCTCAAAGTTATTTTTTTAATATCCGGTAATATTTTAGATATTAGAACGGCGTAAAAATCTAATTGATTAAAATAGTAGTCTGCTTTTTGCTTGATTGATTCTTCATTTACTCTATCGGTTTTAAAATCAATCACAACTGCCTCATCTTCCAAAATAACTAACCTGTCAATAATCCCGTATAAATAAAAGTCGTCAAAGGCTGTGGTAAGTTCAATTTCGTTATGAATTAAAACCGGATTTGCCAATTTTTCAAGAAACGGTGCCCTTTTATACGCAGAAATCAAAGAAAAAACATCGGCTTCAAATTCAATAAGTTCTTTCTCTGTAATTGGTGAACTCGCAAAAATTTCTTTAGTTCTGCCTGAAATAATTTTTTTAAGCTCTTCAGAATTCAAATTTTCTTTATTCTCAGCGAATAATTCGTGTACTAAAGTACCTTTTTTTGCACCGGTATTAAAAGTTAACGCCGTCAAATCTTGACCTAAATAAGGGTCATCATACTTTATATTAGTTTGGTCGTCTGAGAGGAACAGGTTTTTGTCATTTAAGCCAAATTCAAAAGAAAGTTGATAACGCTTTGGGCAGCTGTTAAAAGTTGCATAACGGGAAGCAGAAATCCTCTCAGAGGAACTTACTGCGGGGTACTTTTCTAATAAAATATTGTAGTTTACCATTTTTTCAATATCATTATTAGAAACCGGATCTGGCATTTTAAGGCTTGTTTTGTAAAATACTTTTATTTTTGGGTCAACTTTTAATGTGGTTTCTTTATATTCCGGATTGCCGTTCAAATCCTTCTCTAAGTAAATTACATTAATTTCACTCTCTCCAAGTGCAATTTCTTCTGCCTCAAATTTTTTAAAATCCAATGCTAAAGTTTTTTCCATCATCCCCAAAAAGGAGTTTGAGTTGATATTACTCTTAATATTTTGTGAAATAAAAAGACAATCTTCTGCCCTTGTAACGGCAACATAAAACAACCTTTTAAATTCGGCAATACTCTTCTGCTGTTGAATTAAATCGTGAAGGGCAATTAAAGGAGTGGATTTAAATTTTTCGAAGAAAAGTTTATCCGGCATTTTGGATAAAATTCCGAATTCTTTGCTGACTGAAAATTTATTGACCGCAGTACTTTCATTGTAAATATTACTACCGGAATTAAAAATATAAACTATCTTGTTTTGTAACCCCTTTGCAGAGTGAATTGTCATTATTTTTACTGAGTTATCTTCTTCGAGAATTATTCCTTGACTTTCTTTTGATTTTTCGTCAAATTTATTTATAAAATTACTAAAGTCATATAGTCCTTTAAATCCAAGGTCAAAATAATCTATTGCAAAATCATATAATTTATCAAAATTGGCAAGCTCTTGTCTAAAATTTTTCCTGTTTCTTAATATAGTTAAGAAAGGAGTTTCAGAGACCATAAAGTTAATAATTTCGGAAGGTGAGGCATCTGAAGCAAACTTCAGCAATTTACTTAGTACTACTTTAGCAAATTCAAGTTCATTAACTTCCTGTGAAATAATTAATTTCTCCCAAAGCGAATAATTTCCAAAATCATTTACATTTGATGATGAGGCTAAGTTATATATTTTTGTATCACTAACCATAAAGAAAGGGGATCGAAGAATGCCAAGTAGTGACACATTATCATTTTGGTTGATAACAAACCGGAAGAGATTTAGAAAATCGAGCACAATCTGATTCTGAAAAAATCCGCTTCCTTTTTGAATACGGTACGGAATCTTTAAATCAGAGAACACCTTTTCGAGCGTTGAAAAGCTCCTTTTTTTGTGGCATAAAATTGTAATATCGCTAAATTGGTATTTGTTTGCGCCGTCAAGATTCTTTTTGCTATTCAAAAAATCTAACAAATGAGCAGCTAAAAGTTCGGCTTCGGAGCGTGGATAAGAAGAGTTGTCAATTTCCTCAGTTTTTAAAATTTCATCGTTTTTTTTGACATCTTTTTTTTCATCTCTAAAAACCAAGAAATGAATATCGGCAGGCTCTGTAGTATCTCTATTTTCCCGTTTTCCGAAGAGGATGTTATTATATTCTACTTCATTGTAAATTTTATTTCGTTTTACAAATAAGCGACTGAAAAGAAAGTTAGTGAATACACAGAGTTCGGGGAGCATTCTAAAACTATATTGTAGTTCCTTGCTTAAACCTTCATTATTCTCGATAGCTTCTTTAGTTTTCTCAAAAACGCTTAAATCTGCCTCTCTGAATGCGTAGATACTCTGCTTAGGGTCACCAACGATATATAAATTGCCTTCCTTCAAATTATCCACTATTGGAAGAAAAATTTGATATTGCAAACTGTTGGTATCTTGGTACTCATCAATTAAAAGGAACTTGAACTTTTTCTTTACTTGATCTTTTACATGTTCAAATTCAAATAACTCTTTAGTTTTGATTAAGATATCCTCAAAATCGAAAATACGCCTGATTTCTTTTATCTGAGTATAATTTTTTAATGCATCTTTATAAACTTCAACAATATCATATCCTAACTTAATTTGCCGTTCTACTATAGTTTCATCCAATTCTGAATCATATTTGAAGAGGCTATAAAACTCGTTAATTCTTTTAGTTTCTTCAATGAATTCTGACTTTAGAATTTTTGGAAAGCCTCTATTTTTTAATGTTGAATTACTGGCTGTTAAAATTCTACTGCTAATCCTCACCGAAAAGTTAATTATTTCAACTAATGAGGGTTTGGAGCTTAATTTTTTAAGTTCGTTTTCAAGAAATTCCGCTTCATCAAATTTTTCCTGTTTTAATATTGCGGTTAAGTCTATTATATCAGAAAGGAAAGCCGTAAAAATATCTGTTCCGTAAATTTCTTCAATTACGCTTCCAAAATTTTCAACAATTCTTTTCACAACCTTTGACTCACTTAAACCGTCATCCGAATATAGTTCTTTGACAATTTCGAGGAATATTTTCCTTTTTTCAATCAAATTCAAAATTTGAGTTCTGAAGCTATCTATGGAACCAATATGACGAACAATATTTTTAATTTTTGGGTAGAGTGCTTCATTAGCCAATGTTTTATCAATTGCCTCTGTTATCAACTCTTTTGATAACACTTCATCAGCGGCTTGAAAATTAATATCAATTTTTGCTTCAAGAGGAAATTCCCTCAATAAATTGAGGCAAAAAGAATGAATTGTGGAGATATTGGAAGAGAAAAGTTCTTCAATGAGGTTTTTTAAGTTATCAAGATTACGGGTTTCTTCATCCGTTCTTTCCGGTTTATTTTCTAAAATATTAATTTCGGAACGGATTTTCGCATTTAATTTAATAAAAAGGTCACTTGCGGCGGCATCGGTAAAAGTTATAGCTGCAATTTCGCTAATACCAGCTTTACCTGATTTAATTATTTCGAGAAGTCTTTCTGTGAGAACAAAAGTTTTACCCGAGCCTGCATTTGCAGTAACGGCTAGATGTTTATCAATTTGAGCGGCTTCGTTCTGTTCATTAGTTAGATTGTTTTTCATTATAAACCGGTATTGAAATCTTGAAAATTGTTTCACCGGGCTTGGATGTTACTAAAATTATGCTTCCGTTAATAGCTTCAAAAAACCTCTTGGTTATTTTTAGCCCTATTCCCATGCCCGATGTTTTAGTCGTAAAATCCTTCTCAAAAATATGTTCTTGATACTCAGGCTTTATTCCGGAGCCGTCATCTTTAACAGTTAAAATATAATTTTCACCCAAAAGTTCAAGGGCTAAATCAATATTGTGTGCTCCCGATTGCAGCGAGTTTCTGACCAAATTTATAAGGGATCTTTTTAAATTAGATTCATCAGCCAAAATTAAACAATTTTCTAACTCAGTTTTTACGCACACCGTGACATTTTCTTCATTATACAGGTATTTTATCTCATTTATTGTAGATAATAAATCGAGCGGTGCTAATGTAAGGTTGGGCATTCTTGCAAATCTTGAAAATTCAGACGCTGTTTGATTCAATACTTCAATCTGTTTCAAAATAGTGTCTAATACTTTTTCGACAAGTTTTTCGGTACCGGGCTTTTTTAATTTAATAACAGTCAACAAATGTTGTACACTCAGTTTCATGGGTGTGAGAGGATTTTTTATTTCGTGTGCAACTTGCTTAGCCATTTCCTTCCATGCAGCTTCACGCTCTAATGAGGCAAGTTCTTCTTGACTTTTTTTCAGCTCTTCAGTCATTTGATTAAAGCCTTCTACAAGCTCTTTAATTTCTCCCTTATCCCTTATTTCTAAGGAAACACTCAAATCCCCCTGAGCAACCGCTCTTGTAGCGTTAGTTAATTTTCGAATAGGAGCAGAAAGTCTTCCGGATATAAATGCTCCGAGTACAATTACTAAGATTATTGCAAATGAATACACTCCGAAAAGAAAAACATCAAATTCTATAGCTGAAAATGATAATTCGCCTGAATCTAATGCATCGTTTACACCGATGATATATCCCTTTCCTCTCAAATTTAACTTTGAATAATAGGTGTTGAACTCAAAATTATCCAATTTAATTTTTTTGAAATAATTCTCGTTCCCTTTAGTGATAAGCTCATAATAAACTTCAAAATTTAAAACCGGCGGAACTAAGCCCGAAGAATAGACTTGATTTGATTCTCTGTTAATTAAATTGCTGCCTTCGTAAATTAAAAACGGAATATCAACGGATGAGCGTACTAATTTAAACAAATCGGAGGTCGAGAAAAACGGGTTAGATGAGGAGTAATTTTCTATCAAATTCTCGACTATTATAATTCTCTGGCTAAGATCATTACTGTTAAACTCCATTGCCCTTGATTCAAGATTTTGCCTGTTGTAAACAGCTAACGCAATTAGCGGGATGATTGAGGTAATTAAAAACCCGCCTAATAACTGAGTTCTGAAGCTAAATATAAGTTCTTTAAATTCTTTGAACCTGATTAATACTATTATGACGAAGAAAATAAAAATATAAATTGCGTGTAGAATAAACAGTTTGAAAAAGTTAAAAAGAATCCACACAAATCCTTTATCAAGAACAGCGGCAACTGTAATTACATTTTCACCGTCTTCGTTTAATATTAGATTTCCGTAAAATAAATACCTTTTACCCTTAGATTCAAAAGTGAAAAAGTTTTCCTGTTTACCCCTTAGTTTTTCTTCAAGAAAGGGAACAAGAGTTGCAGTTTGATTGAACTTGCCTGAGTGAACAGTCAGATTTTGGTCAATCATCTGCATAATTATCAACTCGTTCAAATTTAAGACATCATTAACCACATTACTTTTATACTGTAAAAATTTCGGTAATTGTGCACCGGGCAATGAAATTCCGGGATATCCGGCAATTACAACTATATAACCCTTTATAAAATCTTTTACTCTAACGGGGATTATTCCAGCTAATGCCCTGTAACCCGGTAGAACATTTGAACCGTCAGTTAGAAGCATATCTGTTACATTACCTGATTTAAAAGAAACCGGTAAACTTAAATTTACAGGTATTCCAGCCGAAAATGAACCTTCCAATTTCATATCACGGCTGTAAAATCCGATAAATGAATGTACTCCTTCACCCTGCAACGGACTTGCAGACCAAACATTTAACGCTGCAGCAGAGGCTTTTGAATCATCGCTTCCAAAAATATTATTTACATCTTCTGACTGAACTGCAGATATTAAAGTCTGTTGAACCAAGAAACGAAGGAAATTTTCGTCTTGTAAAAGGAGGGAATCAACTGTTTTTTTGAGTGAATTTTTTTCAAGTTCGGTATTTATATGAATCAATAATATTATAGAAAAAATTGAAGCAAAAATTGAGTTAAAAACAATCAATTGAGTAAAACTATCCTTTTGTTCTATAAATTTCATGCAAATAAATGTGACAAAAATTACCGTTATCAACATCATTTGAAAATTGAATAGGGGGTTATCTTCAAACAACAAGTAAACCGAGCCTGTTGCAGTTGTTATAATTGCGAGTGTTATTCCTCTAAAATTAGCCGGTATATTAACAATTGAGAATAAAAGTCTTGAAATTGCCGAAAAAATAACTAAGAAAATCAGAAAGAATGAAAATGCGGCAATGAGTATCCCAAAATTCATTACAATACCCGTTAAATCGGGAATAATTGTAGAATCCTTAAAATACCTGATTGAAGAATCAAAAACCAAACTGCGAAAAACTGCTGTTAATCCTCTTAAAGCAACCGGAAACGCAAATAATAATCCGGTTAAAAACAAAAACTTAGAATATAAAGGAAGTCTTTTAAAACTTATATTTGAACCTGTATAAAACCGGATACCGGAAATAGCAATTAAGAGGATAAAAATTGCGGTTAGTACAAATTCAACCGGTGTGCTCACTATTCCGCCTGCAAATGCAGAAGAATAACTTATTGGTGAATTTAATTCAGAATCTCCGAGCAATGAAGTTATATCAAACATGTAAATCAGATACCTTAAACTAAGGTAATAC
The DNA here is from genome assembly GCA_014879635.1 of Ignavibacteriaceae bacterium. Classification (GTDB taxonomy): domain Bacteria; phylum Bacteroidota; class Ignavibacteria; order Ignavibacteriales; family Ignavibacteriaceae; genus BA9. Next base: position 8,061 of record JACSRR010000323.1, read on the forward strand.
ACGGTTGCAGAGATAAATTTGATTAATGCAGATTTGTTTGAATTGATTTCTTTTGCCACCGCAAATCCAAACAATAGAGCCGAAATCAAAATCAGGATACTCTGATATACCGATATTCTCTTTGAAAACTCTTCAATTTCGGTATTTAGTGAAGGCTTAGTAAAAGTAATTAAGCCAATTTTCTTATCGCTGTTATTTATCAGGTCAAACGAGTGTTTTCGCCCGTCCATACTTTTTGACCTGAATGGTGCATAAAAAACTTCAAAACCGGTTAAGAATTTTTCTTCCAATTCAGAGCTAAAAGAAATTTTGTGAAAGAAACTATTCTTAAAATCAAACTTCCTTTCAATTTGAGTGAAAGACGAAAGGTAGAATTTTTTTCCGTTTTGTATAAAAGTAGTCTGAATGCACAAATTTACACTAAGAAAATTCCTGTAAAAATATGTATCGTCATCATTATCTGAATGTTCGCTTACAATAAAACCGGGTATTTCATAAAAGTCAGACCAATAAACAGGTTTGAATGCAGAGTCTAATACGGCAAATTGAAAATTGTCAGGCAGGTCAATCTTGGGGATAAAATCATAAAAGTCAGAGTTACTAAAATCGATTTCACTCAATTCTTGTTTTAGCGAAGTGAATGAATTAATTAATTTCTCTTGCCTCAAATCAAATAGTTTCTTGGTTCCGGCTTCAATATTTTTTACCTTTTCATCAACCGTGAACCTCCAATTTTCGGTTTTGAAGGATTTTAATTGCGGGCTTATAATTCCTAACAAGATAGCTGAAAGAAAAAATATTACCGAAAGCGGAAAGTACTTTTTGGTCCCTTTAAATAGTTCTTTAATTTTCATAGTTTCTCAGCGTAAAACCGGAATTAAAGAATTGTAAAAGGAATTTGAAGTTTTTATTTTTTTTGGAGCAAACAAGATCAAATTTTAGAAATAACAGCTTAAAAAATGAATGACTTTTGATAATCAAATTTACCTAAAGCAAAGCTATTAATTAGTGAAAAAAAGAATCTCAAATCAAATGAATAGAAGGAAAAGATTGAATTTGTATTATTTTAGGACGAAAGATTAAACTACTATGCCGTAAGCAAATGAAAGTCAGTGTTAAATTTTGAATAAATTACCGGGTTTGTGCTTAATTTGGTAAAAAATTTATTTATTGAGATAAATGATTGCAGTAAGGATTAAAAAATGAAAAATTAAACTAACATATCTTTTATTTAATCGAAAATTGTGAGATATACCAACCGTTCCCTTCAGCCGTAAGAGAGATAAAAACCAATGCATTTTCACGCTTTCCTTTATTTTCGTAAACCAAAGTACCGGTGGCGAATGGATTTTTTCCTCCCTGAAGAGGGTCAAATTTAAAACTGACGGGTTTATAAATATTAAAAAAATCTTTTAATAAATTTAACGACTGATTAACGCTGAAAAAGCCGTTAACGCCGTTAAATAGACTGAAATAAGACTTTTCTGAAATATAAGAAGAATATCTGCTCACATTTGCTGCTGAAATACCGGATTGAATATTGTCAAACACAGAACTTAATGATGCCTGGTTTGAATTTCTGCCGGTATCAAAGTTTGTTATTTGAGCGTTGGCTAAATAACTGCCAAAAATAAGACTGAGTAGGGTTATCAAAAAAAATTTTTTCATATAAGTATCAAATTTAATAAAGTTCTTAAAAATCAAGTAAAAAACCGGCGGGATTTCTCCGGCGCCGGTTTTTTGAGGAGGTCAACAAACTCACCTTAAATCATCCCTGTCTAAAACTCTCTGCGAATTATCTTTTCTTGGTTTAAGATCTACATTTCCTTCAACGGTTTGATAAGACCAATCAAAAACAATTCTATCAGGGGTAATGCTTTTAACTCTTACTTTTGCAAAGTGGTTATCCCATGTCCAGATTACATAAGTATTACCGGGTATAGCTTTTACACTTTTTGCTGTTGCCCAACCTGAAGAGGGAGCAAAAGGAATATCGTAAAGTGAACCTGTAGCGCCCATATTTTGAATATCTGTGTCATCCCAAACATTGAGCCAATAAACACCGTCTTCGTTTTCAAAGAAAAAGTCGGCATCATTACTATTAAAAGAGACAATTCTGTAACCTGAGAAATCATACCCTGCTCTTTCGGGAAATCTTTTGTAGTCGAAAACTGCGGTATTAAAACCTTCGGGTCTGGGAGTAATATAAGTAGCATCTAAACTTAATTCACTTTCATTTCCGTTAAAATCAAACGAAGTAACCGCATAATAATAAGTTTTTCCGTTATCAACAGAGCGGTCAAAGTATGTATTACCTTTAGTACTTCCAATCATTTTGTAAACACCGTTGTAACTGAAGCTGCGGTAAACATTATAACCGGCAACATCTTTATCATAAACTAAACGCCATTCAAGATAAACTTCACGGTCTCCGTTTTCAATGTATAAACCTGTCGGAATTGCCGGAGGAGTTGTATCATAATAAGGATCTGAGAACCAATTTGGTGATATTCTGCAGCCTGTAAAGAAGATCATTCCCGCTACTATTGCTGTTAAAATTAAATTCCGTTTCATTTTGTCACCTTTCATTTTAAGTTTTAAGATCATATTATCAATTATCGTGCCAAAAAATTATAGTGTTAAAACCTGTCTCTTATACACATCT